>JAEZGP010000711.1 GCA_023437285.1 Actinomycetes bacterium
CCCGCAGAGGGTCGGGTTGCCGCCGCGCTGTGCTTACGAAGCTGTGCTTACGGATCAGGCGTCGCGGGCCGTGGGGGCACCGCCGAAGAGGACATCGTCCCAGCTCGGAGCCCGCTTGCGGGGCTTCTCCGCCGCGGGCGCCTCGTCACCGGGCTGCTCGCCGGCCGGGCCCCGGCGCGGACGCAACACGGCCAGCGACGGGACCGCCGGCACCTGCTGAGGCACGTCCCGGTCGTCCTCGAACGCCGACGGCTGCACGGCCGCCGGGCGGCGCGGCTCCGTCGACAAAGGCTCCAGGCTGCGCGTGCCGCCGGTCGGTTGCAACGGGCGGTCCAGGGACGCGAGCAGCGCGTCACGGCCAGCACGGATCGGGTCCCGGCCCGGGCGGGCCGGCTCCCGACGCGGCTCGCCGACCGGACCCCGCATCGGCTCGTGACCACCCCGGCCCGGCTCGGGCCGGGCGGGCTCGCGGCCACGGACCACGTCGTGGGCCGGTGCGGATCGGTCGGTGCACAGGTACTGCGCCATCTCGTCGTGCGGCGTGACGACCTGACGGGCCTTGTCCAGCTCCCAGACGGCGGTGGCCGTGGCCTTGCCGGACGGCCAGGTCGCCACGATGCGCCACGTGCCGTCGTCGCGCCGGTACGCGTCCCAGGAGATCTTCTCCAGGTCGACGCCGTGCTGGACGAGACGCGCGTCGACGACCTCGGCGAGGGTGATCTTGCCGACGGTGTCGCCGACCTTCATGCGCGTGCGGCGGGCGTGCTGGGCCAGCATCGCGCGCTCCTGCAGGACCGGGCCCGCGTACCGCAGCACACGGTCGACCGGCACCCCGGCCACGCGCGCCACCTCGTCGGCGGTCTCGCCGGCGCGGATGCGGGCCTGGATGTCACGGGGCGCCAACAGCGGCGGCGCCTCCGGCGTCGCGAGCGTCAACTGCGAGGCGCGCTCGGGAGTCAGCGCCGCATTGACCCGCTCGTCGATGGGCAGGGCGAGCAGGTGGCCGATCTCGTCGGCCAGCACCATGGCGTTGCCGTCTTCGGAGAGGGCGACGAAGCGTACCGGTCGCATCGGCGTTCCTCCCTACCGTCGTCGTACGCCTTGCGACCACGGTACGCCGGACGTCAACGTCACGCAGCAGGCCACGCCGGGAGACCTTCCGGGTGACGGCCCTTTTCGGCCATCACCCGGACACGATCTCAGGCCGTCGCGTGGGGGAGAAGATAGTCGATGCAGGCGGTCAGGGCCTCCACGTCGGCCGGGTCGACGGCCGGGTAGAGGGCCACCCGCAACTGGTTGCGGCCCAGCTTGCGGTACGGCTCGGTGTCCACGATGCCGTTGGCGCGCAGCGCCTTGGCGAGCGCCGCGGCGTCCACGCTGTCCGCGAAGTCGATCGTGGCGACCACATTGGAGCGCAGCGCCGGATCGGTGACGAACGGCGTCGCCAGCTCCGACCGGTCGGCCCAGCCGTAGATGGCCGCCGCGCTCTCCGCCGTACGCTTGGCGGCCCAGGCCAGCCCGCCCTGGGCGTTCATCCAGTCGGTCTGCTCGGCGGCCAGGAAGATGGTGGCCAGCGCCGGCGTGTTGTACGTCTGCTGCAGGCGCGACTGCTCCACCGCCGTGGCCAGGTCGAGGAACGCCGGGATGAACCGGCCCGTCGCCTTGATCTCGTCGACGCGGGCCAGCGCGGCCGGCGACATGAGCGCGATCCACAGCCCGCCGTCGGAGGCGAAGCACTTCTGCGGGGCGAAGTAGTACACGTCGGTCTGGGTGAGGTCGACGTCCAGGCCGCCGGCCGCCGACGTGCCGTCGTGCAGCATGAGCGCGCCCTCGTCGGCGCCGGCCACGCGGGTCACCGGGACCGCCACGCCGGTCGACGTCTCGTTGTGCGGGGTGGCGTAGACGTCCACGCCCGCCTCGGCGACCAGCGTCGGGGCGGTGCCCGGGTCGGCCTTGACGATCGTCGGGTCGCCCAGGAACGGCGCCTCCTTGGCGGCCTTGGCGAACTTGGCGCCGAACTCGCCGAACGAGGCGAACTGGCCGCGGTCGCGGATGAGTCCGAAGGTCGCCGCGTCCCAGAACGCCGTCGCGCCGCCGTTGCTGATGATCACCTCGTAGCCGTCGGGCACGGAGAAGAACTCCGCCAGGCCCGTACGCAGGCGTTCGACCTGCGACTTCACGGTCTTCTGCCGGTGCGACGTGCCGAGGAAGCCGTCGGCCACCGACGCGAGGGCGGCAACGGCCTCCGGCCGCACCTTGCTGGGGCCCGCGCCGAAGCGACCATCGGCGGGCTTGATCTCGTCAGGGATTCGGATGTTGCTCAGGTCGGCCACGTCGGTTCCTTCTCCTGGGCGCGGGACGGTCATGGGGTGCCGGCGGCGCTGCCACCAGGCATCCTCCCACGACCGTCCGTGACAAAAGCAGCCAGTATCAGTCGGCGTGGATGCTGGACCAGCCCTCGACGTCCTGTGGCTTGCGCGACGCCGGGCCGACGTAGGTGGCCGACGGCCGCACCAACCGGCCCAGCTTCTTCTGCTCCAGCACGTGCGCGCTCCACCCGGCGACCCGGGCACAGGTGAACATCGACGTGAACATGTGCGCGGGGACCTCGGCGAAGTCCAGCACCACCGCCGACCAGAACTCCACGTTCGTGGCCAGCACCCGGTCGGGCCGGCGGGCGTGCAGCTCCTCCAGGGCGGCCTTCTCCAGCGCCTCGGCCACCTCGAAACGCGGCGCCCCCAGCTCCTTCGCGGTGCGGCGCAGGACCCGCGCGCGGGGGTCCTCGGCCCGGTAGACGCGGTGTCCGAAGCCCATGAGGCGCTCGCCCTTGTCGAGCACGCTGCGCACGTACCCGAGTGCGTCGCCCGTACGCTCGACCTCTTCGATCATGTAGAGCACCCGGGACGGCGCGCCGCCGTGCAGCGGGCCCGACAGGGCGCCGATGCCCGACGAGATGCAGGCCGCCACGTCGGCGCCGGTGGAGGCGACGACCCGGGCGGTGAAGGTGGACGCGTTCATGCCGTGCTCGGCGGCCGACATGAAGTACGCGTCGACGGCCTTGACGTGCCGCGGATCCGGTTCGCCCCGCCACCGCTTCATGAACCGCTCGACGATCGTCGACGCGGTGTCGATCTCCTTCTGCGGGACGGCCGGCAGGCCCAGCCCGCGGGCCGACTGCGCGACGAACGACAACGCGGTGACCGACACGCGGGCGAGGTCCTCGCGGGCCTGCGCGTCGGAGATGTCGAGCAGCTGGCCAAGGCCCCAGTACGGGGCGAGCATGGCCACGGCTGACTGCACGTCGACCCGGATGTCGCCGGAGTGCACCGGCACCGGGAACGGCTCCGCCGGGGGCAGGCCCGGCCCGAACTTGCCGTCGACGAGCAGCCCCCACACGTTGCCGAAGGACACCGTGCCGATCAGGTCCTCGATGTCGACGCCCCGGTAGCGCAGCGCGCCGCCGGCCTTGTCGGGTTCCGCGATCTCCGTCTCGAAGGCGACCACGCCCTCCAGGCCCGGCTTGAAATCGGACATCTCATCTCCCTGGACGGTGTGGGCGTCTACGGTGACGCCCAGAAAGATCCGTCGCAGTGGGTCGCACCGCGACGGCAGATGGTCATTGGGCCATCTTGCACCGCGTGTAGTCCGGCCGCGAGGCGGCGGCAGTGTGCCGCTTGCGACATCTTCTCCTGCCGTCGCGGGGTGGCGCGGGCGAACGCCGGTATGCCTCGAGGAGTTGAATGGAGCCGTGATCACGCAGATCGCCGCCATGCGGCAGGAGTACGCCCGACACGGTCTGGCAGAGGACGAGCTGGCCCCGGACTGGCTCACCCAGTTCGAGAACTGGCTGGCCGACGTGGTCGCCGTCGGGCTGATCGAGCCGAACGCGATGGTCCTGGCGACGGCCGACGCCGAGGGCCGGCCGAGCGCGCGGACGGTCCTGCTCAAGGGCCTCGACGCGCGCGGGTTCACGTTCTTCACCAACTACGGGTCGCGCAAGGCGAGCGAGCTGGCGGTCAACGCGTACTGCAGTCTGGTTTTTCCGTGGTTCCCGGCCGGGCGACAGGTCGTCGTCTGCGGCCGCGCGGAGCCGGTCAGCGCCGCGGAGTCGGCGGCGTACTTCGCGAGCCGGCCGCGCGACGCCCAACTGGGGGCGTGGGCCAGCCCGCAGTCGCGGCCGGTCGCCGACCGCGCCGAACTCGACTCCCTGCTGGCGGACGCGACGCTGCGCTTCCCGGACGAGGTGCCCGCGCCGCCCCACTGGGGCGGGCTGCGAGTGGCGCCCGACAGCGTGGAGTTCTGGCAGGGCCGCACCGGTCGCCTGCACGACCGGCTGCGCTACCGCCGCGACGGCTCCGGGTGGCTTGTGGAGCGGTTGGGGCCGTGAAAACACGCGCGCTACCCGCTCGCCCGCGCTAATAGGTAGGGTCGCCTGACAAATACAGTCCATGGGCGAGCAAAGGCGGAACGACATGGGGTTCGACCCCTGCGGTGAGCAGTGGACCATCAAGGCCGATGGATACGAGGCCGTCGTGGTCGAGGTGGGCGGCGGCGTGCGGGCCCTCCGGTTGAACGGCGTCGAGATCATTGACGAGTACGCCGTGGACGAGCTGCCGCCCGGCTCCTCCGGCCAGGTTCTCGCGCCCTGGCCCAACCGCATCCGGGATGGGCGCTACACGTTCGGCGGCACCGCCTATCAGCTCGGCCTGTCCGAGCCGACCCGGCACACCGCGCTGCACGGCCTGGTCAACTGGGTGCGCTGGAACGAACTCGAATCCGGACCCGACCGGGTCGTGCTCGGCTATGACCTGCCGGCCCAGCCGGGATACCCGTGGCCGCTGCGGCTGCGCTCCGAATGGTCGGTCAGCGCCGACGGCCTGCGCGCCGCCCACGAGGCCACCAACCTCGGCAACGAGCCGGCACCGTTCGGCTTCTCCGTCCACCCGTACCTCAAGGTTCCTGGCCTTTCCCGCGTGGACGAGGCGCTGTTGCGGGTGCCGGGACGCAGCCGCCTGCTCACCGACGCGCGGCTGCTGCCGATCGGCGCGGCCCGCGTCGCCGGCACCGAGTTTGACTTCACCGAGCCCCGCCAGATCGGCAAGCTGGTGCTCGACACGGCGTTCGGCGACGTGGCCCGCGACCCCGACGGCGGCTCTGCCGTCGAGATGTCCTCCGCGGCCGGTGCGCGGGTGCGCGTCTGGGGCGACGAGACGTTCGGCTGGTGGCAGGTGTTCACCAGCGACACCCTCGACGGGGAGCGCTACCGCCGGGCCGCCGCGATCGAGCCGATGACCTGCCCGCCGGACGCGTTCCGGTCCGGTCGCGACGTCATCGTGCTGGCACCGGGCGACACCTGGCGGGGCGTCTGGGGCATCGACGCACACCTGGCCGGCTGAGGATGGAGTTCCGGGAGGTGGTGCGCCGGCGGCGGATGGTCCGCAACTACGACCCCGACCGGCCGGTGCCCCCGCAGCTCGTCGACCGGTTGCTGGAGCACGCCGTCCGGGCACCGTCGGCCGGGTTCTCCCAGGGCTGGGGCTTCCTCGTGCTGGAGTCGCCCGAGGACCGGGAACGGTTCTGGGCGGCGGCCACCCCGAAGACCGACGCGTGGGGGCGGTGGCTCGTCAACATGCGCACCGCCCCGCTGATCATCGTGGCGCACAGCAACAAGAGCGCCTACCTCGACCGGTACGCCGAACCCGACAAAGGCTGGACCGATCGGGACGAGGCCCGCTGGCCCGTGCCGTACTGGGACATCGACACCGGCATGGCGAGCCTGCTCATGCTGCTCACCGCCGTCGATGAAGGGCTTGGGGCGTGCTTTTTCGGGGTACCGCCACAACAACTCGCCGAGTACCGGCAGGCGTTCGGGGTGCCCGACGAGTTCACGCCGATCGGCGCGGTCAGCGTGGGCTATCCGGCCCCCGATCACCGCTCGGCCTCGTTGAAACGCGGCCGGCGGCCCACCGGTGAGGTGGTTCACCGGGGCCGGTGGTGACATCGGCAGCCGCCGTGGCGCGGAGTCGGTAGGCTGAGCGCCGGCGGTGGTGGTGTGACGGGAGGGGAGGGGGCGCCGTGATCTTCAAAGCTGTGCAGGAGGGGCAGCCATACCCGGAGCACGGCATGACGATGAAGCAGTGGGCCGAGATCCCGCCCCGTCCGGTGCGGCTAGATCAGCTCATCACCACAAAGCGTGAGCTGGGGCTCGACCGGCTGCTCGCGGACGACTCCACCTTCTACGGCGACCTGTTCCCGCACGTGGTGCAGTGGGACGGCGGCCTCTACCTCGAAGACGGCGTGCACCGGGCGCTGCGCGCCGCGCTCCAGCAGCGCACCAGCATCCACGCGCGGGTCCTCGTGCTCTAGGTTGGCGGCATGCCGTCTCGCGTAGCACCGCTTGACCTGCTCGAACTCGACTCACTGCTGAGCGAGGACGAGCGCGACATCCGCGCCGTCGTGCGCCGCCTCGTCGACGACCGGGTCCGCCCGCACGTGGCCGGCTGGTTCGAGGACGGCCGCGTGCCCGTTCGCGACCTGGCCCGCGACTTCGGGGCGCTGGGGTTGCTCGGCATGCACCTGACCGGGTACGGCTGCGCGGGCGCCTCCGCCGTCGCGTACGGGCTGGCCTGCCACGAGCTGGAAGCCGCCGACTCGGGCGTACGGAGCCTCGTCAGCGTCCAAGGCTCACTGGCCATGTACGCCATCTGGCGGTACGGCTCCGAAGAACAGAAGTCCACCTGGCTGCCGTCGATGGCCACCGGCGAGGCGATCGGGTGCTTCGGACTGACCGAGCCCGATCACGGCTCCGACCCGGGGTCCATGGCCACCCGGGCCCGCCGCGACGGCGACGAATGGGTCCTGCACGGCACCAAAATGTGGATCACCAACGCACCGGTCGCGGACGTCGGCGTGATCTGGGCACGCGTGGACGACGTCGTACGCGGCTTCGTCGTACCCATGTCCACGCCCGGCGTGACCGCCAACGAGATCAAGCACAAACTGTCCCTGCGGGCCTCCTCGACGGGCGAGATCGTGCTCGACGACGTGCGGCTGCCCCTGTCGGCCGAGCTGCCCGCAGCGGATGGGCTGAAGGCGCCGCTCTCCTGCCTCACCGAGGCCCGGTACGGCATCGTGTGGGGCGCGCTCGGCGCCGCCCGCGACTGCCTGGAAACCGCCATCTCGTACGCGTGCTCCCGCGAGCAGTTCGGCCGTCCCATCGCCGGATTCCAGCTCACCCAGGCCAA
>JAEZGP010000712.1 GCA_023437285.1 Actinomycetes bacterium
GCTGGGGGAGCGCGGTGCTGGTGCGGCCCGCGAGGAGCAGGAGCAGGGCGGTCATCGGGCCCTCGACCGGGGCGCCGGAGCCCACCGACCAGTCGGCGTCCGTGGCGGTCAGGCGCAGGCCGGCGAACCGGCGCCGCGACACGATCGGCCGCGGCCAGCGCATCGTCCACATGCGCGTGGCGGCGGCCGCGGCGGCGTCGGTCGGGATCTCCAGGTCGCGGCCGAGCGGGACAGCGATGTCGAGGCCGTGCACGAGGATGTCGATGAGCGTCTCGCCCGGCGTGACGCCGACGTTGTGCCGCCGCGAGCCCACCATGGCGCGGATCTCGGCGACCAGCGACGCGGGGGAGCGGGTCGCCGCCTTGCGCCGCGCCGCCTCGCGGATCATCGTGTTCAGGCTGCCGGGCGTCCGGAACAGCCCGACCGCCTCGCGCAGCCCCAGTTGCTGCAGGGTCAGGTGGGCGGCCACGTCGCGCACCGTCCACCCCGCGCACAGCGAGGGGGTCTGCCATTCGTCGCCGGACACGCCGTCGAGCAGGTCGGCGACGCGGACGCGCTGGGCGTCGATCGCGTGCCAGGTGCTGTCGATGTCCATGGTGGCCTCCGTCAGCGGGGTCGCAGGACGGCCGTCACCAGCGCGGTGATCTCGGCCGTGGGATCGAACGCGGGGTCGGGCGCGGCCAGCTGATGCAGCACGAGCCCG
Source organism: Actinomycetes bacterium (assembly GCA_023437285.1). GTDB lineage: Bacteria > Actinomycetota > Actinomycetes > Mycobacteriales > Micromonosporaceae > Luedemannella. The sequence goes on from JAEZGP010000712.1 coordinate 704, forward strand.
GCGAAATGGTTCATGATCGGGGCCGCGTCGCGTTCGGGATCCACCGAGCCGACCACCGTCAACCAATGCAGGAAGTACGCGCGAACGCGCGCCCCGCCGGCGAGCAGCGACGCCCGCAACGACGGCTGTATGGCGGCCTCGGCCAGGATCATGTACCGGGCCAGCGCGAGGGTGCGGTGCCGGCCGGTCTGGTCGCGCGCCAGGTCGACGAGCGCCTCGGCCAACTCCGCGGATGTCCTGGGCGGCCGCCGTCCGGCGAGTTCCTCGGTCGCCGCCCGCTCCCGGTCGACGAACCGGTCGACGACCGCCGCGAGCAGCGCGTCGCGGGTACGGAAGTAGTTGGAGGCCGAGCCCGGCGACAGCCCGGCCGCCGCGTCGACCGCGCGATGGGTCAGCGCGCGCATGCCGCCCTCGCCGAGCACGGTGATGGCGGCGTCGAGCAGGTCCTCCCGGCGGCCCATCACCCGATACTACGGCTGTAGTAACAGCCACTACAAATGTTGTGCCAAGAATTCTGAGCCGGCATGTCGATCCGCGACCGGTCCGGTCGACGCACAGGTGACGTCAACCGATCGCGAGAGGAACCGATCATGTCGACCATCACCGCTGACGCCGCCGCCCGATCCCGTGCGACGACGAAGCCGCTGCTCATCGCCGGCGCGCTGGCCGCGCCGCTGTTCGCCGGCGTGTCCCTGGCGCAGGCGTTCACCCGCGCCGGCTTCGACCTGACCCGCCACCCGCTGAGCATGCTGAGCACGGGCGACCTCGGCTGGCTGCAGATCACGACGTTCGTGCTGACCGGCGCGCTGATGATCGCCGGCGCGGCGGGCCTGCGCCGCACGCTCGCCAGCACGTGGGCGCCCCGCCTGCTGACCGTCACCGGGACCGGGATGATTGTCGCCGGGGTCTTCCCGTTGTCCCCGGGCGACGGCTTCCCGGCCGGTACGCCCGCCGGCCCCGGTACGACCCTGAGCTGGCACGCCGGGCTGCACCTGGCGGCGGGCACGGTGTCGTTCGCGGCCCTGATCGCCGCGTGCTTCGTGCTGGCCCGTCACCTCGCCGGCCGTGGCGCGCGGATCGCGTCGCGGTTGGCCGGCGGGGCGCTTCTTGCCGGCAACGTGTGGGCGACGACGGGCGGTCGGGCCGGCTCGCTCACGCTGGCCGTCGGCGTGATCGCCGCGATGGCGTGGATCTCGGCCGTACACGCCCGGCTGCTCGCGGCCGACCCGGTGCGGCGGTCCTGAGCTACGTGCGGCGGTGCTGAGCTACGTCAGGACCGCGCTCACCCCGCGACCGGCCGCGTGCCGGGCACCGGGGTGAGCGCCGGCCGGCCGGCGAGCACCTCCAGGATGTTGCGGACCGCCAGGTCGACCATGCGGGCCCGGGTGGTCTCGGTCGCCGACCCGACGTGCGGCAACACGACCAGGTTGGGTACGCCGAACAGCGGGTCGGCCGGGTCGCTGCGCGGCTCGTCGGTCAGCACGTCCAGCCCGGCCGAGTGCAGCCGCCCGGCGCGCAGCGCGTCGGCCAGCGCGGCCTCGTCGACGATGCCGCCGCGCGCCGTGTTCACCAGCGTCGCGGTCGGCTTCATGAGGGCCAGTTCGGCGGCCCCGATCAGGCCGCGGGTGGCGTCGGTGAGCGGTACGTGCAGCGACACGACGTCGCTGGTACGCAGCAGTTCGTCGAGCGTGACGCGCTCCGAGAGGCCCTCGCCGGCGCTGCGGCCACCGTGGTGGACGACCCGCATCCCGAACCCCCGCGCGCGCCGGGCGACGGCCTGGCCGATCTGGCCGAAGCCGACGATGCCGAGCGTCGCGCCGTGCACGTCCAGGCCGAGGAAGCCGTCCATCCGGTTGTCGGTCCAGCCGCCGTCGCGCATGGTGTCGATGGCGGCGCCCAGCCGGCGGCGGGCCGCCAGGATGAGCGCGAAGGCCAGGTCCGCGGTGGTCTCCTGCAGGATGCCGGGCACGTGGCTGACGACGACGCCCGCGTCGCGGACTGCGGCCAGGTCGACCCCGTCGTAGCGGGCGCTGGCCAGCGCCACGAGCCGTACCGTGGGGGCGGCGGCGAGCAGGTCGGCGTCGATGCGGTCGCCGAGCCAGCACAGCGCCGCGTCGCAGCCGGCGACCAGCTCGCGCAGCTCGGCCGGGGTGGGCGGCCGCTCGTGTGGCCACTCGACGACGTCGGCGTGCGGGGCCAGCGCGGTGGCCGGATCGCCGGGCAGGTGGCGGCGGCTCAGGGCGACGCGGGGCAGCGGTGGTGTGGGCACCCGCCCACTCTGTCAGGGGCGTGCGGTGGCGCACATCACGGGCCGGCGACGACGCGGTGGAGACCCTGTGAAGGCTGGCGCGCGTGAGGTGGCCCGCAAGCGCGATCCGGATAGACTGGCCGGTCATGAGCACGCGCGAGGACAATGACGCCCCGGCGAGCCGCCCCCGCGCCGGGCTGCTCGACTCGATCAATGGACCGTCCGACCTGCGCGGACTGGGTCGCGATGAGTTGACCATGCTGGCTGCGGAGATCCGGGACTTCCTGGTCGAGAAGGTGGCGCGCACGGGCGGCCATCTCGGCCCGAACCTGGGCGTGGTCGAGCTCACCCTCGCCCTGCACCGCGTGTTCGACTCCCCGCGCGACCGGCTCCTGTTCGACACGGGCCACCAGGCGTATGTTCACAAGATCGTGACGGGCCGGGTCGCCGGGTTTGATCAGCTGCGCCAGCGCGGCGGCCTCACCGGCTACCCCAGCCAGGCCGAGAGCGAGCACGACGTCATCGAGAACTGTCACGCCTCGACCGCGCTGTCCTACGCCGACGGCATGGCGAAGGCCTTCGCGTTGCGCGGCGAGCGCCGCCACGTCGTGGCGGTCGTCGGCGACGGCGCGCTGACCGGCGGCATGTGCTGGGAGGCGCTCAACAACATCGCGGCCACCGACAACCCCCTCGTCATCGTCGTCAACGACAACGGCCGCTCGTACGCCCCGACGATCGGCGGGCTGGCCAGCCACCTGACGAAGCTGCGCCTCAACCCCACGTACGAGAAGGCCCTCGACGTGATCAAGGAGTCGCTGGGCCGCACCCCGCTGGTCGGGCCGCCGCTGTTCGAGGTGCTGCACGCGGTGAAGAAGGGCGTCAAGGACGCGGTCTCGCCGCAGGCGATGTTCGAGGACCTCGGGCTCAAGTACGTGGGCCCGGTCGACGGGCACGACCTGGCCGCCGTCGAGGACGCCCTGGAGCAGGCCAAGCGGTTCGGCGGCCCGGTCATCGTGCACGCCGTGACCCGCAAGGGCTACGGCTACCAGCCGGCCGAGGACGACGAGGCCGACAACCTGCACAGTCCCGGGGCGTTCGACCCGGCCACCGGCCTGCCCACCGCCAAGCCGTCGCTGAAGTGGACCGCCGTGTTCGGCGAGGAGCTGGTGGCGCTGGCCCACGAGCGGCCCGACATCGTCGGCATCACCGCCGCCATGGGCGACTCGACCGGCATCTCGACGCTCGCCGCCGCGTACCCGGACCGGGCCTTCGATGTGGGCATCGCTGAGCAGCACGCCACGACCTCGGCGGCCGGCCTGGCGTTGGGCGGCATGCACCCGGTCGTCGCGGTCTACGCGACGTTCCTCAACCGCGCCTTCGACCAGGTCCTGCTCGACGTCGCGATGCACCGCCTGCCGGTCACGTTCGTGCTCGACCGGGCCGGCATCACCGGCCCCGACGGCCCGTCGCACTACGGCATCTGGGACCTGGCCGTCTTCGGTGTCGTGCCGGGCCTGCGCATCGCCGCGCCGCGCGACGAGGCCACGCTGCGCCAGGAGCTGCGCGAGGCCGTCGCGGTCGACGACGGCCCGACGATCGTGCGGTTCCCGACCGGCTCAGTGCCGCCGCCGCTGCCGGCCGTACGGCGGGCCGGCGGGGTCGACGTGCTGTCGGAGGACGAACACGGCGATGTGCTCCTGGTGGCCGTCGGCGCGTTCGCCCACCTGTGCGTCGACGTGGCGCAGCGGCTGCGCGCGCAGGGCTACGGCGTGACGGTGGTGGACCCGCGCTGGGTACGCCCCGTGCCGGCCGAGATCGCCACCATGGCCGCCGGGCACCGCCTGGTCGTGGTCGCCGAGGACGGCGTGCGTACCGGCGGCGTCGGCGGCGCGGTCGCCCAGCTGCTCAGCGACAACGGCGTCGAGACGCCGGTACGCGAGATCGGTGTGGAGCCCGGCTGGCACCCGCACGGCACCCGCGCCGAGCTGCTGGCCGACCTCGGCCTGACCGCCCCCGAACTGGCCCGGCAGGTCACCGGCTGGATGGCCGCGCTCACAGATCGGACGCCAGCCGCGACCTGACGGTTATCGGACTTTCGCGCCCGGGTACTACACAATGGCTATCGCTGATCACTTATCAGGGAGCGTGCCATGACCGACCCGAACGCGCCGGGAGCCATCACCGTCGCCACATACACCGACTATCCGACCGCCCAACGCGCCGTGGACTACCTGTCCGACAACGGCTTCCCCGTCGAGCAGGTGTCGATCGTCGGCACCAACGTACGGCTGATCGAGAACGTCCTGGGGCGCCTCACGACCGGCCGGGCCGCCGGGGCCGGGGCCCTGTCGGGCGGCTGGTTCGGCCTGTTCGTGGGCCTGCTGCTGAGCATCTTCACCACCGGGTCCACCTGGTGGGCCGTTATTCTCGCCGCCGTGCTCATCGGTGTCGTCTGGGGTGCCATCTTCGGCGGCGTGGGCCACGCCATGACGCGCGGCCAGCGCGACTTCAGCTCGGTGAAGACGCTGGAGGCCGCCGAGTACGGCATCAGCGTGCCCGCCGATCTCGCCGACGAGGCCCGCGCGCAGCTCACCCGGATGACCTGGAACGCGTCGCAGCAGTCGTAGAACCCCGGCGGAAAAACGGCTGCAACCTGATCGCCGTGCCGGGACTCGCAGAACGGGAGGTTCTGTGCAGCCGTCGCGTGTCATTGAGTTGGACATCTCCACCCCGTGGGAGCCCGTACCCGGCCAGACCGGCGTACGCAGCCCCCACGTGGGCCTGTTCCTGGTGGTCATGCTGGCCCTGGTGGCCACGCTGACCGGGCCGGCGCGGCCGGGCGCCGAGTCGCTCACCCTGGCCTGGCGGGGCACGGCGTTCCAGGGCTTCTTCGGCGTCACCGCGGACACCGTCTACACGATCACCGACGACACCGGCCAGTTGCGCCTCGTGGCCCGCAGCCTCGACCGGGGCGTGGTGCGGTGGTCCTGGCGCATCGAGGGCACGCTGGCCGACGCGTACTTCTCCGATTCGGTGAACCTGGTGACCCGGTTCCCGCCGAGCGTCGGCACGCCCACCGCCACCCGGGTCCTCAGCCAGGGCGCCGGCCGGCGGCTGGCCGCGTACCCGATGCCGGCCGTGCCGCTGGCCTACATCGCCGGAACCGTCGCCATCATGATCGACCGCGCGCCGGGCCAGCGCACCGCCGAGGACGACGCCCGCCAGGACGGCCGGGAACAGATGCACCTGGTGACCGCCGTGGACCTGCGTACGGGCGAGCAGAGCTGGGTCAACTACATCGACGCCGGTTCCTCGTGGGCGCTGCCGGGCGTGCAGCCGTGGGACGAGGGGGTGGTCGTCGGCGGCCCGGACGTGCGGTACATGGTCGTGATCGACCCGGACGGCACGGCCCGGTCGTGGGACCTCACGACCGGCAAGGTCGCCTCCCGGGAAAACCTCGGCCCGTACCAGGAGGACTCGTACGGGCTGGCCTTTCCCAACCTGCTGGCGGTGAGCACCGCACCGCCGAGCGGTCCGATCGTGACCGGATGGGACCTGCGGCGGCTGGCCGTGATGTGGCGGGTACGCGTGCCGAGCGTCGTGGCCTGGCCCGTGCCCTGCGGCCGCGTACTGTGCCTGACGGCCGAGGACCAGACCTGGGCGTTCGACACCCAGACGGGCGCGAAGCTCTGGCACGCGCCTGGCGTCGCCGTGCACGCCACGGTCCCAAAGACACGCCGCCTGGCGGCGCTGGCCGGCTCGGCGCCCGTGACCATCGACGCGGCCACCGGCGAGGTGTTCGACATCGAGGGCGGCTGGCGCGTCGTCGACAGCGACACCCAACGACCAACGCTCGTGTCGGCCCTGGTCAACAACGCCGGGCAGGCCCGGCTCGGCCTGCTGGGCCTCGGTACGGGCACGGTGCGCGACCTCGGGCCGGTCGGCTCGGTGCTGGCCGGCATCCGATGTCGGGCCACCGACACCCACGTCGTCTGCGCCGACGGCGGCCAGCTGCGAAGTTGGCGCCTGCGCGGTTGACGTCCCCTTGGCAGCGCCGGCTAGCGTGGGCGCGACGAGGGGAGGCCACGTGCGGGTACTGGTGGTGGAGGACGAGCGGAGCCTGGCCGACGCGATCGTGCGCGGGCTGCGCCGGGAGGGCCTCGCGGTCGACGTGGCCTACGACGGCTCCGAGGGCCACGAGATGGCGCTGGTCACCCGGTACGACGTGGTGGTGCTCGACCGCGACCTGCCGGGGGTGCACGGCGACCAGATCTGCGCCGACCTGGTGGCGTCCGGGGCGCTGACCCGGGTGCTCATGCTGACCGCCAGCGGCAGCGTGGCCGACCGGGTGGAGGGCCTGCAACTGGGCGCCGACGACTACCTGCCCAAGCCGTTCGCGTTCGACGAGCTGGTGGCGCGGGTGCGCGCCCTGGGCCGGCGGGCGACCCCGCAGGCCCCGCCGATCCTCGTCCACGGCGACCTGCTGCTCGACCAGGCCCAGCGCACCGTCACCCGGGCCGGGCAGCCCGTCGACCTCACCCGCAAGGAGTTCGGCGTCCTCGAGGAGCTGCTCAAGGCGCGCGGTGCCGTGGTGTCCAGCGAGGAGCTGCTGGAACGGGTGTGGGACGCCAACACCGACCCGTTCACCACCACCGTGCGGGTCACCGTGATGACATTGCGCAAGAAGCTCGGCGACCCGCCGGTGATCGAGACGGTGGTGGGTGCCGGCTACCGGGCGCCGGCGCCGCGAACGGCCGGCGGATGACCGTTTACCATCCCCGGTCCGGGCGGCGCCGGGTGCGGCCCACGTTGCGGCTGCGGCTGACCCTGCTTAACGGCATCCTGCTGGTCGGCGCGGCCGCGCTGCTCCTCGTGCTGTCGTGGCTGCTGGTCGGCGACGCGCTCGGGCCGACCGCCGAGCTGAGCCCAGGCTCGCGGGTCACCCTCGCCGACGGCCGCGAGCTGGATGCCCACACCTGGCAGGTCATGGTCGCTGACGCGATCACGCAGGGCCTGCTCATCAAGGGCCTCATCGCCGTACTGGCGGTGAGCCTGGTCGGCATCGCCGGCGCGTACGTGGTGGCCGGGCGGGCCCTGCGGCCCCTGCAGCAGGTGACCGCGACCGCGCAGCGCCTGTCCGGCGAGACGCTGGACCAGCGCATCCGTTACGCGGGCGCCGACGACGAGGTGGCCGAGCTGGCCGACACGTTCGACGCGATGCTCGACCGCATCGGCACGGCCTTCGACAGCCAGAAGCGGTTCGTCGCCAACGCCTCCCACGAGCTGCGCACGCCGCTGGCGGTCATGCGTACCGAGGTCGACGTCACGCTGGCCGACCCGGACGCCGACGTGGCGGAGTTCCGGCGCATGGCCACGGTGGTGCGCGACGCCTCCGAGCGGGCGAACGCGCTGGTCGACGCGCTGCTCGTGCTCGCCCGTACGGAGGCGCAGGCGGGCCGGCGGTTGGCCCGCAAGATGCCCACCGACCTCGCCGACGGGGTGGCCACCGCACTGTCTGCCGTGTCCCGCGACATCGACCGGCTCAGCCTGCAGCGCGAGACGTCGCTGGAGTCGGCGCCGGTGGTCGGCGATCCGGGGCTGCTCGACCGGCTGGCGGGCAACCTCATCGAGAACGCGGTGCGCTACAACTACCTGCACGGCCGGTTGTGGGCCCGTACGGGCGCCGACGCCACGCATTCGTGGCTGGTGGTCGGTAACACGGGCCCTGAGGTCGAGCAGGCCGACGTGCCGGGGCTGTTCGAGCCGTTCCGGCGCGGTGGGCGGGAGCGTACCGGCGGTCGCGGGTCGGGACTGGGGTTGTCGATCGTACGGGCGGTGGCCGACGCCCACGGCGGCACCGTGACCGCCGTGGCGCTGCCCGACGGCGGCATGGAGGTCACCGTGCGGCTGCCGAACGCGTCGACCACGCCGGTGCTGACGGGCTCCGCCCCGGTCAAACCGATCCTGCGGTAACCCGGTCAAGCCGATCCTGCGGTGACATGGCGGCGGCGAGGCCGAACGTGGTCCGCAACATTTGCGCAAACTATCGAGGGCGATCCTTCTATCGATGGTGCCGGTCGCAAGGGTTGTGGCCCGGCTTGCCTCGGTACCCGCGAGGGGGTGGCGGACCCGTCGGCCGGGCCGTGGCTCGTCGAAACTTTCGCGTTGATCATTTCTTGCCGGATCGGGATCGTAATGAGACCTTGTAGTCGATTGACGTCCCGGTTTCCGGCTCATAACGTGCCGCAAACGAAACATTTCGGGGGACCTGCTGGTGGCCGTGGACACCCCTCTCCGCGTGCCGGCATCCTGGAACCCCGCCATCTTTGCCTCACGGAAGGACGTATGTCCGTGCGCGAGCACAGACGGTTGCGCAAGACCATTACCTGCCTGGCCGCCGCGGCGCTTCTCGGCGCGGTCGCAGGTTGTGGCGAAGCCCCGCAGGCAGATGACAGCCCCGGCAGTTACGTGCAGGTGTGGGCGTTGCAGGACCCGAACAACGAGCCCATCATCCAGCGCGGCATAGTGCAGTTCAATTCCGATTCGGGCACCGGTGCCCGGCTGACCACGTACGCCAACGACTCGTACAAGCAGAAACTGCAGGCGGCCATGGGCACCCCCGCGGCGCCCGACGTGTTCTTCAACTGGGGCGGCGGCAACCTCGCGGAGTACGTCCGAAGTGGACAGGTGCGAGACCTCACCGACGCCCTTAAGGCCCGGCCGGACGTGGCCAAGGCCTTCCTGCCCAGCGTCCTCGACGTCGGCAAGATCGAAGGCACGCAGTACGGCCTGCCGATGAACGGCATCCAGCCGGTCATCCTGTTCTACAACAAGAAGGTGTTCGCCGACGCCGGTGCGCAGCCCCCGCGCACCTACGACGACCTGCTCGGCCTGGTGGACCTGTTCAAATCCCGGGGCATCACGCCCATCGCGCTGGCCGGCTCCCAGGGTTGGACGGAGCTGATGTGGCTCGAATACCTCCTGGACCGGGTGGGCGGGGCCGCCCGCTTCGCCGACATCTCGGCGGGCAAGCCGGACGCCTGGAAACACCCCGACGTCAAGCGCGCCCTGACCATGTGCCAGAACCTGGCGAAGTCCGGGGCGTTCGGACCCGACTTCGCCGAGGTCGACTACGACAAGACCGGCGCGTCGCGGATGCTCGCCACCGGCAAGGCGGCCATGCACCTCATGGGCAGTTGGGAGTACACCAACCAGGGCATCGACAATCCATCCTTTGTGGCCCGCAAGGAACTGGGCTGGCTGGCGTTTCCCGCCGTGACGGGCGGCAAGGGCAACGCGGGTGCCGTGGTCGGCAACCCGAGCAACTACTTCTCGGTGCGCACCGACTCGGTCGTCGGCGACTCGGCCGTCCGGTTCGTGGTCGAGACGCTGTCCTCCGACGCCTACATCGAGGACCTCATCGACTCCGGGCAGGTGCCTGCGGTCAAGGGCGTCGAGAACAAGCTGGTCGGCAAGAACGCGGACTTCGCCCGCTTCACCTACCAGTTGGCGGTGAAGGCGCCGACGTTCACGCAGTCGTGGGACCAGGCGCTGAGCCCGGCGGCGGCCGGCACGCTCACCACAAGCCTGCAGAAGCTGTTCCTGGGCGACATGTCACCCGACGACTTCATGAACGCCATGGAGGCGGCCAAATAGCGCCAGGTGGTGAACACGGATGAGGGCGGGCCGGGCAACCGGCCCGCCCTCATCGCTACGGGGGGAATGTGCCGACGGCTCAGTCGGGCAGGCTCGCCACCCCGGCCGGCAGGAACCGGCGGCCGGTGACGCGCTCCGAGTAGCCCGTACGGTCCAGGTACGGGGTGATCCCGCCCAGGTGGAACGGCCAGCCGGCGCCCAGGATCATGCACAGGTCGATATCCTGCGGCTCGGCCACGACGCCCTCGTCGAGCATGCGGCGGATCTCCATCGCCAGCGCCGACAGTGCCCGATCGCGGACCTGCTCGACCGTAAGCTCCTCGTCGCCCTGCACAAGGATCGCCGCGACCTCGGGGTTGAGCTCGTCGTCGACGAGCACCGGCAGGCCCGACTCGGCGATGCGCTTGACGTTCTCGCTAGCCGGGAACCGGTCCGGGAACGCGTCGTGCAGGATCGAACCCACGTGGTAGGCCACGCCCGCGCCGACGAGCTGCGTGAGCGCCAGCGGACGCATCGGCAGGCCCAGCGGGTCCAGCGCGCCGTCGGCCACGGCCGGCGGGGTGCCCGCGTCCACCGTCGCGAAGATCTCGCCCATGAACCGCATGAGGACGCGGTTCACCACGAACGCCGGGGCGTCCTTGACGAGTACGCACGACTTCTTGAGCTTCTTGCCGACCGCGAACGCCGTGGCCAGCGCCGCGTCGCCGGTACGCTCCGCCCGGATGATCTCCACGAGCGGCATGATGGCGACCGGGTTGAAGAAGTGGAACCCGACCACGCGCTCGGGGTGCTCGAGGTCGGCGGCCTGCGCGGTCACCGACAGCGACGAGGTGTTGGTCGCCAGCACGCACTCCGGCGAGACGATCTTCTCGACCTCGGCCCAGACCTGCTTCTTGACGCCCAGCTCCTCGAACACGGCCTCGATGACGAAGTCGGCGTCGGCGAACGCGCTCTTGTCGACCGAGCCGGAGACCAGGCCCCGCAGCTTGGCGGCCTTGCCGGCGTCGAGCCGGCCCTTGGCGACGAGCTTGTCGATCTCGGAGCGGACGTACCCGATGCCCTTGTCGACGCGCTCCTGGTCGAGGTCGGTCAGCACGACCGGCACCTCGAGGCGGCGGGCGAACAGCAGCGCCATCTGCGAGGCCATGAGGCCGGCGCCGACGATGCCCACCTTCGTCACGTCGCGGGCCAGGCCCGGGTCGGGTGCTCCCGCGGGCCGCTTGGCGCGCCGCTGCACCAGGTCGAACGCGTACAGGCTGCTGCGCAGCTCGTCGGTCATGATGAGGTCGGCCAGCGCCTGCGTCTCGGCGGCCGTGCCCTCGGCGAACGAGGCGTCCTTGGCCAGCGCGAGAAGATCCAGGGCCTTGTACGCCGACGGGACGGCGCCGTGCAGCTTCTCGTCGAGCAGCTTGCGGGCGAAGAACAGCACCCCGTCCCACATGTCGCGGTCGACCTCGGGCCGCTGCACGGTGATCTCGCCACGCACCACCCCGGCGGCCCACTCGATGGAGCGCTCGAGGAAGTCGGCCGGCTCCAGCAGCACATCGCTGATGCCCAGCTCGGCGGCCTGCTCCGGACGCAGCATCCGGTTCTGCATGAGCGGGTTCTGGATGATCACCTGAACCGCGCCGGGAATGCCGATGAGGTTCGGCAGCAGCTGCGAGCCGCCCCAGCCGGGGATCAGCCCGAGGAACACCTCGGGCAACGCCAGCGCCGCCGCCCCCGTGGACAGGGTCCGGTAGTGCGCGTGCAGGGCCAGCTCCAGGCCGCCGCCCATGGCCGCGCCGTTGACGAACGCGAACGTCGGTACGGTCGCGTCGCGCAGCTTCGCGAACACCCGGTGCCCCAGCTCGCCGATCTCGACGGCCTGCTCGCGGCTGGTGAGCAGCGGCATGCCGGTGATGTCGGCGCCGACGCAGAAGATGTACGGCTTGCCGGTGACGGCGATGAACGCCGGGTTCGCCTCGATCGCCGTCTCGATGGCGGTGTCGAGGCTGGCCAGGCCGCCCGGGCCGAGCGTGTTCGGCTTGCGATGGTCGTGCCCGTTGTCCAGCGTGATGATCGCCGCGGGCTTGTCCAGGCCGGGCACCTGCACGTAGCGCAGGAGGGACTGGGTGACGACCTCGTTCGGGAAGGCTGGGTTGGTCATCAGTTCTCCTCGGTGCCGGTGAAGTGCGGGTTCTCCCAGATGACCGAGCCGCCCATGCCGATGCCGATGCACATGGCGGTCAGGCCGTAACGCACCTCGGGGTGCTCGGCGAAGTGCCGCGCCAGCTGGGTCATCAGGCGTACGCCGGAACTCGCGAGCGGGTGGCCGAGGGCGATGGCGCCGCCCCACGGGTTGACCCGGGGGTCGTCATCGTCGATGCCGAAGTGGTCGAGGAAGGCCAGCACCTGCACGGCGAAGGCCTCGTTGAGCTCGAACAGGCCGATGTCGTCGATCGTGAGGCCGGCCTTGCGTAGCGCCTTCTCGGTCGACGGGATCGGGCCGACGCCCATCACCTCGGGCTCGACGCCGGCGAAGCCGAACGACACCATGCGCATCGCCACGGGCAGGCCCAGCTCCTCGGCCACGTCGGCGCGGGCCAGCAGGCAGGCGGTCGCGCCGTCGTTGAGGCCGGCCGCGTTGCCCGCGGTCACCCGCCCGTGCGCGCGGAACGGCGTCTTGAGCGTGGCCAGCTTCTCCAGCGACGTGTCGGGGCGCGGCGCCTCGTCGACGCTGGCCAGACCCCAGCCGGTGGCCGGGTCGCGGGTCGCCACGGTGACCAGGTCGGGCTGCAGCTTGCCGGCCGCGTACGCCTTGGCGGTCTTCTGCTGCGAGGCGAGCGCGAACCGGTCGGCGCGCTCCTTGGTGATGCCCGGCTCGCGGTCGTGCAGGTTCTCCGCGGTGGAGCCCATGACCAGGGCGGACGGGTCGACGAGCTTCTCGGCGACGATGCGCGGGTTGGGGTCGACGCCCTCGCCCATCGGGTGACGGCCCATGTGCTCGACACCGCCCGCGATCGCCACGTCGTACGCGCCGACCGCCAGCCCGCTGGCCACGGTCGTCACGGCCGTCATCGCACCGGCGCACATCCGGTCGATGGCGAAGCCGGGCACGGTCTTGGGCAGCCCCGACAGCAGCGCGGCGGTGCGGCCGATGGTCAGGCCCTGGTCGCCGATCTGCGTGGTCGCGGCGATGGCCACCTCGTCGACCCGCTCAGGGGGTAGTGCCGGGTTGCGCCGCAGCAGCTCCCGGATGCAGCGGATCACGAGATCATCGGCGCGCGTCTCGGCGTACATGCCGCCGGCCTTGCCGAACGGCGTGCGTACGCCGTCGACGAAGACGACTTGGCGCAGCGGATCTGTCGCACGGCCGGCCGAGTGGGCCGCCTCCTCCGGGGAAGGTGTGCGACCGATCGGACTGGTCACGGCGGTGTCTTGCGGCACAGCGAGCCTCCCTGGTCGTGGTGTGCCGGCTCAACGGCTCGGCGCCGGAGCCTTCCCTACGATGCTACTCGTTAGTAACTACGGTCCGCATCAACGCCACCGTGGCACATCGCACAGGCAGTCCGGCTGACTGCCCCGCCCGCGCCGCCTGCCCCCGCCCGCGCGGCCTGCCCCGGCCCACGCCGTCTGCCCCCGTCCATGCGGCCCGCCCCGGCTCAGTCCGGCTGAAGTGCCGCCGCCAGTTCGTCGGAGACCAGGCCGATCTGCCACGCCCGCGCGCCGTGGCCGGACAGCGCCTCCGCCACCGTATCGCCTGTGATCTTGTCCGGTGGCGCCCACGCCAGCCGGCGTACCGTGTCCGGCGTGATCAGGTTCTCCGGCGGCAGCGCGTGCTCGGTCGCCAACCGGGTCACCACCTCGCGGGCGCGCGCCAGCCGGCCGGCGGCCACCGGGTCGCGCTCGGCCCACCGGTGCGGCGGGGG
>JAEZGP010000742.1 GCA_023437285.1 Actinomycetes bacterium
CCGCCAGGGAAGCCGCCGTGATTAAGCGGAGGCCCGGGCCACGAGAGTCGTCGGCAGCAGCGGGTCCTGCTCTTCGGCCTCGCCGTCGATAATGGAGAGTAGACGCCGGGCGGCCATGGTCCCGGTCTCCTCGATCGGCTGGCGGATGGTGGTGAGCGGCGGGTTGGTGTGTGCGGCGAGCGGGATGTCGTCGAAGCCCACCACGGCCACGTCGTCGGGGACGCGACGACCGGCCCGGCGCAGTGCGTGCAGCGCGCCGGTGGCCATGATGTCCGAGGCCACGAACACGGCGTCGAGGCCGGGGCGCTGGTCGAGCAGGCGCCACATGGCGTGCACGGCCGAGGCCTGGCTGAAGTCGCCGTAGGCGATGGGCATCTCGGGCAGGCCCGCGCGGGCCAGCGACTCCTTGTAACCGGCGAGCCGGTCGGCGCCGACCGCCATGTTCGGCGGCCCGGCGATGGTGGCGATGTTGCGCCGGCCCTGGCGGATCAGGTGCTCTACCGCGAGGCGGGCGCCGCCCTTGTTGTCGACGTCGACGTACGACGCCCGGGTGGCGTGCAGCGGACGACCGATCATCGTCACCGGTACGCCGGCCGCCGGGAGCGAGACGGTCAGCGAGTGCCGGTCGTGGGCGCCAACGAGAAGCACACCGGAGTAGTGTCCAGAGTGCAAGCTCGGCTCGATGAGCGAGAGCCGATCGTCGGTCACCGGGATAACCATGAGCGGGACGTCGTGTCCGGCCAGTTCCTCGGTGGCCCCGGAGATAACCCGGGCGTAGAACGGGTCGGAGAAGAGACGGTTGTTGTTGGCGCAGACGACGGCGGCTACCGCGCGTACACGCTTGGTGGTAGTGGCGCGAGCAGCCCGACGACGCACGTATCCCAGGTGGGTGACCGCGTCGCGCACCTGCTCGCGGGCGCGCATGCTCACTCCGGCGGAGTTGTTGAGCACCCGCGAGGCGGTCGCCAAGGACACTCCGGCGAGCGCCGCCACGTGGGCAAGGGTCGGTGAGTCGGACTCGGGGTCGTCGTCGCCGGCGGGACGGGGCAGGTACTGCAGATCAGCAATGGTCATCGGGGTCTCCGAACAACAGGGTCCACGTCGTTGGGACTCTATGGAAGCGCTCCCACGGACACAGCGTGGTCCATCGTTTCGAGCTTGTCAACGCCCCATTGCGTTTGGGTGTCCAAAAACCGGCAATCCGGTGCATAGCGAAAGCTCGATATCGACGCAAGTCGGTGGAAGAACCCGAGGTCAGCGGCTCGCGTCGCGCGGCTTATAGCCGATGACCTGCTCGAACACATATCGACAAAGTCAACAATATGGGACCCACCCAGGCAACTCGCCCGTCACACAAAGCTGCCGGCTCGTAGCAATACAGTGAACGTGGCGGACATCCTCTTGTCCTGGGTCGCGAGGTAGGGAATAGTCCGGAATCGTGTCGTGGCTACAAATGGGCACCGCCTTCCGTCAGCGATATGTCCTCATGGGACCGATCGGACAGGGCGGCGTCTCCATCGTGTACCACGCCGTGGACACGGTGCGGCGCCAGCCGATGGCCATCAAGATGCTCGCGCCCACGCACGCCGGTGACACCCTGGCCCGCGAGCGGGTACGCCGCGAAGCCCTGATCACGAACATGCTGCGCCACCCGAGCGTGCCCAAGGTCTACGACTTCGGGGATGCGCCGCTGCCCAACGGCTCGATGGTGCCCTACGTTGTCATGGAGCTGCTCACCGGCGTGATGCTGGCCGCGCGCGTGGCCGGCGGGCCGATGCCGTGGCAGGAGGCCGTACGCATCGCCGCCACCATCGGCGACGTGCTCGCCGTGGCGCACCGCCGGGGCGTCGTGCACCGCGACGTGTCCGCCGAGAACATCATGATCACTACGACGGGCGTGAAGCTCATCGACTTCGGCCTGGCCTTGACCACCAAGCCGCTGACCGGCCGGCTCACGGCCGCCCCCAGCCGCCGGGTGACCAGTGGCCGGCTGCGTCGCCCGCTGTCACAGGCCCACTCGGGGCCCGCCCAGCCGGCACCCACCCACCCGCACGGCGGCGGTGGCGGCGGGGGCGACCCGGCCGACGACGTGTACGCCCTGGGTGTCCTGCTCTACCAGATGCTCACCGGGGTCTCCCCCGGGCCGGCCGGTCCCATGCGCGGCCCCGGTGGCCGCCCCGGGCCGGCGTTCGCGGCCGGGCGGCTGCACTACGCGGCGCCGACCCCGGTGCTCAGCGTCCCGGGCATGCCGCGCGAGATCGCCGACATCACCCGCGCGTGCATGGCCAAGCGGCCCGGGGAGCGGCCGGAGAGTTCGGCCGTGGCGCTGTCGCTGTGGTCGATCCTGCTGGCCCCGCGCCCCCGCCACGCGCGACCCGATCCCCTGTAGAACCACGCGACCGCGCGGCGGTCACGACAACGTTGACAGCGCGGTCACCGGCTCTCGCGCGCGGCGCCGCCGACCCGCCAGCCGCCGATGACGGCCGCCACGATCGACACGAGATAGAGCTGGCCGACGAGCGACTCCACGACGACCAGCGCGCGGGCCAGCTGGCTGACCGGCGCGATGTCGCCGTAGCCGACCGTACACAGCGTGATGACGCTGAAGTAGAGCAGGTCCGACGGCGACGGCGGGCCGTCGACCCCGCGCACGAACTCGTCCTGGCCGTACTGGAAAGCGGCGGCGACCTGAGCCAGCGCCGCGAAGATCAGCGCGAGGAGCAGGTACACGCACAGCACGCCGAGGACGGTCGACATGTCCACCCGACGCACCGCGGCGAGCGTCGAAACGATCATCGCGACAGTGGCCACGCTGACCACCGCGACGGCCGCCCCGCCCACCCCGAACGCCACGCGTGACGTGCCCACCATGGACACGGCGAGGACCAGGAGCACCAGAACCACCCCGGCGACGGCGTACGCGATCAACCGGGTACGGCTGTACCGACGGGCCCACGCGGCCACCACGAGCAGCGCGGCGAGCACGGCGACCTTGGGTACGCTCGACGTCGCCCAGCGGTCGATCACGATGATGAGCGCGTACACGACCAGGATCCCGATCAACAGCAGCAGGAAGACCCGTACCCGCTTGCTGCGCGGCACGGCGCGGGGCTGGCGACGGACCATGTCGCTCAGCCCGACCCGGCACCAGACCCGCCCGGCGGCGCGGTGGGCGGCGACGACGCGGTCGGCGCGGTCGGTGGCGGCGGTTCGGTCGTGCGCGGGAATGGCGGCGCCGTGGCGGCGCGGGTAAAGGCCTCCACTACGAAGGCGATCAGGGCGACGCTGGCCACCAGCCACCCGGCGGTGGCCGCCGAGGGCCGTTCGGCGGCCACGTACCCGACCACGGCGAGCAGGCAGAGCAGGACGTAGATGACGTGCCGGGCGGGGGCGAGCGCGCGGCCGGTGGCCACGGCCCAGTGCCCGGTGCGGGACAGCCACGTGCCCAGCGCGGTCAGGCCCAGGTCGGCCCACCGCC
>JAEZGP010000753.1 GCA_023437285.1 Actinomycetes bacterium
GGTGACGACCGACCACATCTCGCCGGCCGGGTCCATCAAGGCCGACTCGCCCGCCGGCCGGTACCTCACCGCGCACGGCGTCGACAAGCGGGACTTCAACTCCTACGGGTCGCGGCGCGGCAACCACGAGGTGATGATCCGGGGCACCTTCGCGAACATCCGGCAGCGCAACCAGCTCGTGCCCGGAGTCGAGGGCGGCATCACCCGCAACCACCTCACCGGCGAGCAGGAGTCGATCTACGACGCCTCGGTCGCCTACCAGGCGGCCGGCGTGCCGCTCGTCATCCTCGCCGGCAAGGAGTACGGCTCGGGCTCCTCGCGTGACTGGGCGGCGAAGGGGACGATGCTGCTCGGCGTCCGCGCGGTCATCGCCGAGTCGTTCGAGCGCATCCACCGCAGCAACCTCATCGGCATGGGCGTGCTGCCACTGCAGTTCCCGGCCGGGCAGACCGCCGAGTCGTTGGGTCTGACCGGCACCGAACAGCTCACGATCTCCGGCATCACGGCGCTCAACGAGGGTCGTACCCCCCGGACGGTCACAGTCTCCACCGACACCGGCAGGTCTTTCGATGCCATCGTCCGCATCGACACTCCTGGCGAGGCGGACTACTACCGCCACGGCGGCATCCTGCACTACGTCCTGCGCAAGATGCTGGCCGCCTAGCTCCGCAGGCGACGAACCGGATTGGCGCTCTCGGCGGGCACCAATCCGGTTCGTCGTGTTCAGCGCAGTCCGGCTTCGTCGGCCAGTTCCCGCGCCAACGACTCGCCGTCGGCGGTGTCGAGGCCGTGGGCGGCGAACCAGGTCGCGACGTTCACCGCGTCGCGGCGCAGGAACTCCCGCCCGCGCGGGTTGGCGATGACGTCCACGACCTGCGGCAGGTCGATCATCACCAGCCGTCCCTCGTGGACCAGCAGGTTGTACGCCGACAGGTCGCCGTGGGCCCGCCCGGTGCGGGCGAGCATCAGGAGCGCGTCGACCAGTTGCCCCCACAGGTCGGCGAGGTCGGCCTCGTCGCGGCGCACCTGGGCCAGCCGCGGGGCGGCCGTACCGTCGGGATCGCCGATGAACTCCAGCAGCACCTCGGTGCCCAGGATCTGCACCGGGTACGGCACGGGCAGGCCGAGCGTCCACAGGTCGCACAGCGCCCCGAACTCCGCCGAGGCCCACTGCCCGGCGATGGCCTCCTTGCCGAACGAGCTGCGCGACGACATGGCCCGGTTGACCCGGGACTCGCGTACCCGGCGCCCTTCCAGGTAGCCGGAGTCGCGGTGGAACATCCGGTGCTCCGACGAGCGGTACCGCTTGGCGGCCAGCAGGCAGCGCCGGTCGGTGTCCGGCACGGCCCGCTCGACGAGCCAGACGTCGGCCTCCTTGCCGGTCTTGAGCACGCCGCGCTCGATGTCGACGGCGGCGAGTTCCGTGACGAGCCAGTCGGGGTACGGGCGGGGCCCGCGTTCGCCGGCCGCGGACTGGTCCCAGGTGGACCAGCGGTCGCCCGTACCCGGTGTGTCGTCCTCGTCGGCGAGCCGGCGGCGGTGGCCGCGGCCCTCGAACAGTTCGGCGTCGTCGTCGAACCGTACGTTGGTCGGCTGGTGGGCGTCGTCGTCGAACCGGCGCTTGCCGCGTCGACGGCTGGGTGTTTCAGAATCGTGCATCCGCACGGTGGGATCTCCTCGATCAGGGAAGGAAGTTCCCGATCGGACCGTGCGGACGCGCGGTGGCGACGAGCGGTCAGGCGATCGGGAGCAGGGCAGCCGGCATCGGCCGCGCGACAGGCGCGTACATCGAGGTCAGCCTCCCTTCCCTGACGGGGCACCGGCGTCCGGAGCGACGCCCACGGTGCGGACAGCGGCCATCATTGCCGACCGGGGCGGGGCGTGCAACCGGTTTACCGACCGGGGCGGCCTCACCGCCGGCGACCTCGATCACGCATCATGGAGCCGTGGCCGCGGTCCCCCATTCCCCCGACGCCACCGACCACGTGGGTGAGGACCAGTGGTGGCTGCCGGTCGCCGACCCGGCGGGGGTCGCCGCCGTGAGCCGGGCCGCCGCCTCCGTCGCCAGCGCCCTGCGGCTGTCGGAGGCCCGCATCGCCGTCGTGGCCGAGGTCGGTGCCGAGGTCGCCGCCCAACTCCTGCGCCGCACGGTCTCCGGCTGGGTACTCATCCGCACGCTGCGGTCCGGCCCGGAGCGCGGCGTGGGGGTGGTCGGGCTGGCCGCCGCCGACGGGCCGGTGGGCATCGGCCAGCCGGGGCACAACCTCCTACTGGACCTGCCTGGCGCCAGCCACGTCGACGGGTACGCCTGGCCGGGAGCCGGCGTCGTCGTGACGGCGTCGGTCTGGCCCGGCACGGCCACTGAGCCCTGGGCCGACGGCCTGACCGCGCCGATCCCCGGCGAGGAGGTCAGCGGCGACCGGTGGGCGGTCCGCGAGCTGGACGGACGCCGCCAGGTGATGCTCTGCGACGGCCTGGGCCACGGGGCCGCCGCCGCGACCGCCAGTCGCGCCGCCATCGAGGCGTTCCTGGTCGCCCCCGTGTCCGGGCCGCGCGCCGCCGTGGATCACATTCACAGATCATTGGCGAGTACGCGCGGCGGCGTGGTCGCCGTCGCGGAGCTCAACCCGCGCCGGGGGCTGCTGCGCTACTGCGGCATCGGCAACATCGCCGGCTGGGTGGTGGAGCCGGAGTCCCGGCACGGCATGGTGTCCGTGCCCGGCATCGTGGGCCACCAGCGCCGCGACATCCGCGAGTTCGAGTACCCGCTCACGCCGGCCACCGTCGTGGTGATGCACTCGGACGGGCTGGACGACAGCTGGGACCTGTCGCGCTACCCGGGCCTGCTGGCGCGCTCGCCGCTCGTGGTGGCGGCGACGCTGCTCCGCGACGCCCGTACGGGTCGCGACGACGCCTGCGTCGTCGTGGCCCGCCCCGAGGTTTAGCAAGCCGTACGTACGGCTTGCTAAACGCCCGCGCGCCTGTCACGATCGAACTGTGCCCAGGGTGAGTCAGGACCAGCTCGACGCCCGCCGCCAGGAGATTCTCTCCGGCGCCCGCGCCTGCTTCGCCCGTTACGGCTACGAGGGCGCCACGGTGCGCCGCCTCGAGGAGGAGATCGGCCTGTCCCGGGGGGCGATCTTCCATCACTTCCGCGACAAGGACTCGCTGTTTTTGGCCGTGGCGGAGGACGACGTCGCCACGATGGTCGAGACGGTGGCGCGCAACGGGCTCGTCCAGGTCATGCGCGACCTGCTCGACCGCGCCGGCGAGACCGACGTGGCCGGCTGGCTCGGCACCCAGCTGGAGGTCTCCCGCCGGCTGCGCACCGATGCCGAGTTCGCCACGCGCTGGTCGGCCCGCTCGGCCGCCATCGCGGCCGCCACCCGCGAGCGCCTGCAACGCCAGCATGACGCGGGCACCCTGCGCGACGACGTACCGGTGACGGTGCTCGCCCAGTTTCTCGAACTGGCCTACGACGGCCTCGTCCTGCACCTCGCCGAGGGCCGCCCGGTCGCCGACCTGCACCGCGTCCTCGACGTCGTCGAAGCCGCCGTCCGCCGCTGATATCGGATGGTGTAGATCTACCATCAGAGGTATTCTTACACCATGGCACTCAACATCAAGGACGTGGAGACCGAGGCGTTAGCGGCCGAGGTGGCGGCCATGACGGGTGAGAACAAGACCCGGGCCATCAATGTGGCGTTGCGGGAACGCAAGGCTCGTCTGCTCGTCGAACGCACCGCGCGGGAAAGACGCCAGCGGCTGCTCCGGTTCCTCAGCGATGAGGCGTGGCCGCAGGTCCCCGCGGAACTCCTCGGCAGCGCACCGAGCAAGGCCGAGCGGGAACGCATCCTGGGATACGGCCCGGAGGGCGTGTGATCGTCGACAGTTCGGCCCTGTGCGCGATCCTGCTCCGGGAGTCCGGCTGGGAATCGTTGTTGGAACACGTCGTGATGAGCGGGAGCGACGCGCGCGTGGGAGCCCCGACTCTCACGGAGACCGGGATCGTTCTGTCGGCTCGCCTCGGCCCGCAGGGCAAAACGCTCCTGGCCCGCTTCGTGCAAGAGAGCAGGCTCCAGGTCGTTCCCTTCACCGACGAGCACTGGTCTGTCGCGACCGACGCGTTCCTCCGGTTCGGAAAGGGACGCCATCCAGCCGCTCTCAACTTCGGCGACTGCCTGACGTACGCCGTTGCCCGCCTGGCCGGGCAGCCCCTGCTCTGCGTCGGCGACGACTTCGCGCAGACGGATCTCGCCGTCGTCACCACCCCGTGACGGTGCGCGGCGCCGCCGAAACGACGCCGCGAACCGGTGCGCTGTGCCGCGTTACGCGGCCGACAGGCTGAATCGCGCCTGCTCGGGGTCGATCCCGAGGATGCGGGCCGACACGAGCGTGCCGACGGCCGGCGAACTGTCGCCGACAAGCAGCCCGTCGAACCCGTCGACCTCGACGAACGCGCCGAACGGCGCGACTGACGTCACGCGGCCCTGCACGACGTCGCCGACATGGTGGCGGCCCTGGAAGTCCGCCCAGCTGATCTGAGACATGCGATCACCTCCTCCCGTCTCCGCATGCGTCACGAACCGGTACGCGGTTCACCGCAGGCGGACCACGGTTGCGAAGTGGGAGAGAAGGCTGCCCCGGACGGCCGCGAGCGCGCGGCGCCGGACGGGCGGTCAACCGACGGCCGGGTCACCGATCTGTGCAGGGCACAAGGCCCACCCGGCAGTCATGACACCGACGCTACCAGCGTCTCCATCGGACCAGAAGCGGTCTTCCACCGCGCTTGCATGAGATCTGCACATTAGCGGACCACCTCGTCGTAGACCGCCGCGCGCAAATGATCATGCCTGCTCCTGGCCAGTCCTTTGATCCACGCCGCCGCCGTGCAGATACGCTGTGCCGCCCTCACGGAGCGCCGCGAGCGCCCCGTGCACGCGGCGCAGAACATAGGGCCGAAGTCGATCGCGCGCCGCACCCAGCTCGCAGAACTCATGGCTGTCCAGTTCGCCATCGGCAAGGGCGATCCGTGCGATGTCCCCGCCGGAGAGAACGCCCCCATCAAAGATGAACATCAAGCTGTCGTCCCAGGGCCCGTGTGGCGGAACCCAGTCAACGGCGAGCAGTCGACCGCCCCGCCAGTCGAGGCCGAGTTCCTCCAACACCTCCCGCCGAGCGGCGTCGATAGGCGGCTCATTCGCCTCCGCCATTCCGCCGGGAAGATCCCAGTCCGGCTTGTACCGGGGGTTGACCAGCAGGATGCGACCTTCGCCGTCGCGGAAGATGACGTCGGCGCCGACGCGCTTGCGCGGCTGCGTACGGTTTCCCTCCGCCAGATAGGCCTGGTACGCGGCGGGGTCGCGCTCGTACAGCGGGGCGTCCGTGCTCATGTCACCAGCCGACCGCATGTGGGCAGGCTGACGTGCGAGGGGTGTCCGCGACCGTTCGCCATCAGGAGAAAGGGTCACAGTCCGATCGCGACAGCCAAGTCGTTGGCGGCTTTCCAGTGTGGTGCGGGCTTCTCGCGCAGGTCGAGCACGATCTGTCGGGCATAGCTGTTGTAGCGGATCGTCTCCGGTGCCGCCGCCAGCGCCTCGTTGAGTACCCGTAGGGTCTGGGTTTCCTTCTTGGTCCCGAGGTGTAGGCCGCGTGCTACCTCGATGAGGTGCCTCGCCCGGCGTGGCCGTGACGCGATCGTGTCCGGCGGGACGCGGTCAGCCTGCCGGATCGCTTCGCCGTGCTGGCACAGTTCAACGGCCACGCTCACGCGGTAGAACCCGACCACCGGTTGGCTGAACCACGTACGGCTGTGCCGGTAGCCGGCCGGCAGCCGGTCTGCCAGCCGCCCTGCCTCGTCGAGGTGCCGCCACGCCACGCCCTGTTCCCCGGCCCGCGCTGCGGTCAGTGCGGCAACGGTGTGCAGCGACCCGGCCACGGCCGCGAGGTCGGTACCGCCGTGGCGATCCAGCCACACCTCGACATCGCGCAGCGCGTCGAGGTTAACGGCCATGGCGGCGTCCCAATCGCCGCTGTCGCGCAGCGCCTCGACCAGGAACCACGCCGCCAAGCCGATGGCCTGCGGGTCACCGGAGTCGACCGCCAAGGTCATCGCCCGGTCGGTCAGCCGCCACAGCACATCGGCCGCTGGTTGGTAGGCGACAAACATCTGCGCGAGTCCGAGAACGTCCGCGTATATCGCCTGCGCTCGCTGCCGGTCGGAACCCTCGTACGCCCGCGCCGCGTGGCGCGCCTCGCGGATGAGGTCGGGCAACAGGCGCCCGATCACGGTGCGGTGCTCGCCCGCGCCGTGCCGGGCCCGCCACGCGTCCGACACCCGAGCCGCCAGGTCGCGAAGGTCGGTCGGTGGGTTCTCGCCGACGGCCACGTACTCGTTGAGCGCCGCACGCACCTGCGGCAACGCCGCGTGCGCCGGTCCGGTCAGCGCGTGGATCTGTTCCTCGTGCTCACCGACCAGGTCGGCCAGCGGCACGCGCAGCGCTACTGAGATCTTGTCGAGCATCCCGAGGCGCGGGGTCAGCATGCGGCCTTTCTCTACGGCTTTCACCCATTCGGGTGACCGGCCGATGAGTCCACCGAGTACGGCGCGCGTCTTGCCCGCACGTTCCCGGTGCATCTGTATGCGCTGTCCGACGGTCAGGTGCGGGTGCGGATCCGACATGCTCCCAGGGTAGGACGGCAACCAATGATGCGCGATGCCTGGAATGATCCCGTCGCACCGTAGGGGTAGGTTTCCTACCCCTTGCGGCCTGCGCAAACTCTTAACCTTCCGTACCACGGGTGCGATGGTCGGCGCCGGCATGACCCGGCCGTCGCGCCCGACCAGCACAACGCCGCGTGGAGGTTGACAGCTCATGCACGACCCGACGGCGCCAGTGGGCGCCCGCGCGACCCGGCCCTGGTCGCCGTTCGTCGAGCATTCGCCCGACGTCTCACCCGGCCAGCCGAGGGTGTGAGCATGGTGCCACTCATCGAACCTGGCACAGTGCTGACGATCGCGGAGCGTGACTACCTCTACGGGGTCGGTCCCATTCGGCTTCGGGTCGACGTGCCCGTACCGGCGCACCCGAACCTCGAATGGGTGACCGTTCACGGCACTCGCCTGCTCGCCGACGGCAGGCAGACGCACCGCGTCTCGGTCCTGGTACGGGTGGCCGCGATTGCCGGTCGCCAGTGAGCGGCGACTTTTACCTCTCGGGCCTCCTACGATGTTGTGGCGCGCCGATGTGGTGCGTGACGCGCGCGGCGACGAGGCGCTACCGCTGCGGTGTGTGCGAGCAGGGCTTGGACGCGCTCGCGGCCGAGGTCGAGGTGTGGGAACTCGCCCGCACGCGGATTCCCACGCTCGGGAACGCCCACACGCCGTACGACGAACGCGCTCGGCCTCTCGCGAGCGCGCTGCGGGCGATCGACGTGGCCCGCAGCAGTTCCGGCCACAGGATCGTCCTGACGGCAGCGTGACGGGTTGCGATGTCTCTGCTTCCGGTAGGGCGTTACAGCGGATCTCCATCCTCAACGACCGGCGAACCGTCCGATGGCGACATGGTGCCCTCCAGCGCCAAGGCAACCGCCTCGAACTCGACGAGCGCCGCGGTGAGGTCCTCGACGATTTCCATTGCGATGATCTCAGGCGCCGGGAGGTTGTCCATGTCCTCCAGCGACTCATCACGCAGCCAAGCGATGTCGATAACGTGTTTCGGCAGCCGCCGAGCGAGTTATAGCCCGAGATCGATTGCGCGGTCCGCGGCAAATCCGGAAGTCCTTGCCCACGGGGACGTTGGCTGCAAAGATCATTTAATGAACCCGTGGCCGACGTGGGACGAATGGCTGGACACGCTTCCGGCAGATGCGCGCGACCGCGCGACAGCCCTGGCGGGTTTGTTCGAGCAGCGGGAAGCAAACGACCCGCAGGGCTGGGCCAGGTCCGAGATCAGCGAAAACTTTGCGCAGATGGCCCGTTTCCTGATGTTGCGACTGCTGTGGAGAGACCTCGTCGGCCCGTGGATGGATCAGGACTCGCTGCCCCAGTTGGAGCCCGCCCGGCGCCTGCTGGCCGCCGGCGCTGATCCACATGACGTCCTGCTCGTGGCACGAGCCGCGGCATACGACGCAATGGTCGCCGTGGTAGGAGTCCTCGATGCCGGAGTGGACTGGGAAGTCGCACCGGAGGGTCCCGGGTGGTCCTTGATGGAGACGGATGCGGATGGGGCGCTGACCGGCCGGGCGATATCCGGTCTGCACGAGTCATTGATGGAGGCAGTGCCGCCAGGCGTCGACGCCGACGATCTCTGGGATTAGGGCGTGTCTTGTGGATCTCAGGTGAGGTCGCGTAGCAGATCTTCATCGTGGCGACGTCGACGGCGGCCTGGTACATGAACTCTCGCTTGTCGTAGCGGGTGGCAACCGCCCTAAACTGTTGAGCTTGTTGATGGCTCGTTCGACGACGTTGCGCTGCTTGTACAACTGACGGTCGAACGCCGGTGGCCGCCCGCCTCGGCTGCCCTTGGCTGCCCGTGCGGCGATCTGGTCCTTCTTCTCCGGGATCACCGCCGTGATCCGGCGGCGGCGCAGCTCAGTACGGATCTTGCGGTTCGTGTACGCCTTGTCGGCCAGCACCCGACCCGGCCGGGTACGCGGCCGGCCCACCCGACGGCAGATACGCACACCATCCATGACCTTGGTAAATCCGACACTGTCGTGGCGCTGACCGGCGGTCAGGACCCGGCTGACCGGCCGGCACCGGCGGTCGGCGGCCAGGTGCAGCTTCGTACTCAGCCCGCCCCTCGACCGGCCGAGCGCTTCACGATCACCCGATACGCCCGATACCGGCCGCCCCCTTTAGCGTCGCCGGCCTGCTCGGACAGCTCCTCGGGCAGCTCATGACGAGCACCGGCAGCGTGCTGGTGTGCCCGGACCACGGTCGAGTCCACGCCCAAGGTCCAGTCCTCGCCCTCCTCAAGGTCGCAGTCGATGCGCAACGCCTCGCAGATCTTCGCCCAGGTCCCGTCCAACGCCCACCGACGTTTGCGCTGGTAGACCGTCTTTCACGGCCCGAACCGGCCGGGCAGATCCCGCCACGTAATCCCGGTCCGTTCCCGGAACAAGACCCCCGAGATCGTCGTACGGTGGTCCCTCCACCGACCACCACGCGGCGGATCCGCAGGCAGCAAGGGCTTGAGTAGCTCCCACTCGGCGTCAGTGAGCTCGAACCGTCCAGACACGACAGACGTAATACACGCTTACGCTCAAGAGACCCACGAGACACGCCCTACTACGAGAGGTTCGGGTTCCGGCTCGCCGGCGGGTACGGCATTGTGCCGCCCGTACCCGGATGGGCGCCGCACTTTCAAGCGCGGACATTGAGCTCCTACACGGCCGACCTGCGCGGCGAGTTCCGTTACGCGGAGCCGTTCAGCCGGGTGTGATAGTTGCGGCACTCGCCGACAATAAGGGCACCCTCGTGGAAGGAACCCCGGCCGTGCCCACCACCCTTCACACGTCCCTCCTCGCCGCCGACGGCGACACCTGGGGGATCAGCGGTCCCGACTTCCTGACCTACTTCGCCGTCGCGGCGGGCGTGCTCATCGCCGGCACGCTCGTCTACCGGCTGATCAACCGCGTGAGCGGCGGCAGCGACCGGCTCGCCACCCCGGTCGAGGTGGCCTACCTGCGCGGCGGCGCGCCGCTTGCCGTCACGGCCACCCTGGCGGGGCTGCGGGCGGCCGGCGCGATCGGCTCGGCCG
>JAEZGP010000776.1 GCA_023437285.1 Actinomycetes bacterium
GTGCTGGTCAGTGACGACGTCGTGTTCACGAAGGAGGCCCTGGACGAGTTCCTGGGCGTGCCCGCCGCGACCGGGGAGGCAGGGGAATGAGCACTGTCGCCGACCCGCGCGACATCATCGTGGCACCCGTGGTGTCCGAGAAGTCGTACGCGGAGCTGCAGAACAACTGGTACACGTTCCTGGTCCACCCGGACGCGAACAAGACCCAGATCAAGATCGCGATCGAGCAGATCTTCGAGGTCCGGGTCCTGACCGTGAACACGATCAACCGCG
Source organism: Actinomycetes bacterium (assembly GCA_023437285.1). GTDB lineage: Bacteria > Actinomycetota > Actinomycetes > Mycobacteriales > Micromonosporaceae > Luedemannella. The sequence continues at coordinate 274 of JAEZGP010000776.1, forward strand.
AGGGGAAGCGCAAGCGCACCCGGACCGGGTGGGGCAAGCGCAAGGACACGAAGCGGGCGATGGTCAAGCTCGCCGACGGTGACCGCATCGACGCCTTCGGCGGACCGGTCAGCTGAGGGGTGTAGACGAATATGGGTATCCGTAAGTACAAGCCCACGACGCCGGCCCGGCGTGGCTCGAGCGTCTCGGACTTCGCCGAGATCACCCGGTCGACGCCGGAGAAGTCGCTGCTGCGTCCGCTGACCAACAAGGGTGGGCGCAACGCGCACGGGCGGGTGACCACGCGCCACCAGGGCGGCGGCCACAAGCGGCAGTACCGGCTCATCGACTTCAAGCGGGTCGACAAGGACGGCGTGCCGGCCAAGGTCGCGCACATCGAGTACGACCCGAACCGCACCGCGCGCATCGCGCTGCTGCACTACGCCGACGGCGAGAAGCGCTACATCCTCGCGCCGAAGGACATCAAGCAGGGCGACCGCGTCGAGTCGGGCGTGGGCGCCGACATCAAGCCGGGCAACAACCTGCCGCTGCGCAACATCCCGGTCGGCTCCACGGTGCACGCCGTGGAGCTGCGTCCGGGCGGCGGCGCCAAGATGGCCCGCTCGGCCGGCGCCGGCATTCAGCTGCTCGGCCGCGAGGGTGACTACGCCACGCTGCGTCTGCCCTCGGGCGAGATCCGGCGCGTGCTGGTCCAGTGCCGCGCGACGATCGGTGAGATCGGCAACGCCGACCAGTCCAACATCAACTGGGGTAAGGCCGGCCGTATGCGGTGGAAGGGCAAGCGCCCGACCGTCCGCGGTGTCGCCATGAACCCGGTCGACCACCCGCACGGCGGTGGCGAGGGCAAGACCTCCGGTGGTCGCCACCCGGTGAACCCGAAGGGCAAGCCCGAGGGCCGCACCCGCCGCAAGGGCCAGCCGAGCGACCGCCTGATCGTCCGCCGGCGCTACGCGACGCGTAAGCGCGGCTGAGGGAGATAGAAGATGCCTCGCAGCCTTAAGAAGGGCCCGTTCATCGACGACCACCTGCTCAAGAAGGTGGAAGTCCAGAACGAGAAGAACAGCAAGAACGTCATCAAGACCTGGTCGCGCCGGTCGACGATCATCCCCGAGATGCTCGGTCACACCATCGCCGTCCACGACGGGCGCAAGCACGTCCCGGTCTTCGTGACCGAGGCGATGGTCGGGCACAAGCTCGGCGAGTTCGCGCTGACCCGCACGTTCAAGGGTCACGAGAAGGACGACCGGAAGAGCCGCCGCCGCTAAGGCGCCGCAGGACGACAGAGGATTAAGGGACACCCGATGCCAACGAAGAGCGACGCCGCAGCGCTTCCGGGCGCACGCGCAGTTGCGCGGCACGTGCGCATCTCGCCGATGAAGGCGCGCCGCGTGGTCAACCTCGTCCGCGGTCTGCCCGCGAAGGAGGCGCTCACGGTGCTGAAGTTCGCGCCGCAGGCCGCCAGCGAGCAGGTCTACAAGGTGCTCGCCAGCGCGATCGCCAACGCGGAGAACAACGAGCGCCTCGACCCCGACGCCCTGCTCGTCAGCGAGGCGTACGTGGACGAGGGCCCGACGCTGAAGCGGTTCCGGCCGCGGGCGCAGGGCCGGGCGTACCGGATCCGCAAGCGGACGTGCCACATCACCATCGCCGTGGAGAGCGTGGTCGCCGGCGACCGTCGCGGGCTGACCGTTCCCGGTCGGGCCGCCGCCGCCAAGTCCGCTCCCGCCAAGGCCGCGCCGGAGACGGCCGCCGAGCCGGACACGACCGAGGCCACCGACGTTCCGGCCGCCGAGGCCGCGCCGACGAAGAAGGCCGCCCCGAAGGCGGCTGACACCGAGGCTGCCGAGTCCACCACGGGCGCGGACGCCGAGAAGGAGACCGAGTAATGGGTCAGAAGGTTCACCCGATTGGGTTCCGGCTCGGCATCAGCACCGACTGGAAGTCCCGCTGGTACGCCGACAAGCTCTACAAGGACTACATCGCGGAGGATGTCAAGATCCGCAAGATGATGTCCCGCGGGCTTGAGCGCGCCGGCATCTCGAAGGTCGACATCGAGCGCACCCGCGACCGGGTCCGCATCGACATCCACACCGCCCGGCCGGGCATCGTCATCGGCCGCAAGGGTGCGGAGGCCGAGCGCATCCGTGGCGAGCTCGAGAAGCTGACCGGCAAGCAGGTCCAGCTCAACATCCTCGAGGTCAAGAACTCCGAGTCGGACGCGCAGCTCGTCGCCCAGGGCGTCGCCGAGCAGCTGTCCAGCCGGGTCAGCTTCCGCCGCGCCATGCGTAAGGCGATGCAGTCGGCCATGAAGAACCCCGTGGTCAAGGGCATCCGGGTGCAGGTTTCGGGCCGCCTGGGCGGCGCCGAGATGAGCCGCACGGAGTTCTACCGCGAGGGTCGCGTGCCGCTGCACACGCTGCGCGCCAACATCGAGTACGGCTTCTTCGAGGCCCGTACGACCTTCGGCCGCATCGGCGTGAAGGTCTGGATCTACAAGGGCGAGGTCGCCGGCACCCGTGCCGAGCGCCAGGCTCAGGCTGCTGCCCGCGCCGGTGTCCCCGGCCGCGGTGGCCGCCCGCAGCGTGTGCAGCGGCACCCGGCCCTCACGGTAGAACTCCGTGCGGCTCATCTCGGCGCCGCCCAGGCGGCCCGAGACCTGCACCCGGATGCCCCGCACCAGCGGGTTCTTCATCGCCGACTGCATCGCCTTGCGCATCGCGCGGCGGAAGGCCACACGACCCGAAAGCTGCTCCGCGACACCCTGTGCCACCAGCTGCGCGTCCGACTCGGGGCTCTTGACCTCGAGGATGTTCAGCTGGACCTGCTTGCCGGTGAGCTTCTCGAGCTGGCCGCGAAGCCGGTCGGCCTCCGCACCCTTACGGCCGATGACGATGCCCGGCCGGGCGGTGTGGATGTCGATGCGGACCTTGTCTCGGGTGCGCTCGATCTCGACCTTGGAAATACCGGCCCGCTCAAGCCCCTTGGCCATCATGCGGCGAATCTTGACGTCCTCGCCGATGTAGTCCTTGTAAAGCTTGTCCGCGTACCAGCGGGACTTCCAGTCGGTCGAGATGCCGAGCCGGAACCCAATCGGGTGAACCTTCTGACCCATTACTCGGTCTCCTCCTCGGCAGCCGCGGCCTTCTTCGCGGGTGCCTTCTTCGCGGCGGTCTTCTTGGCCGGCGCCGTCTGCGAAGCCTGCTCCGCCTTGGCCGCCGTCGCCTTCTTGGCGGCGGTCTTCTTGGCGGGCGCGGTTTCGGCTGCCTCGACGGTCGTCACCT
>JAEZGP010000581.1 GCA_023437285.1 Actinomycetes bacterium
GCACCGGGCCGTCGCGCTGGCCGCGCACGGGCGCGACGTGATCCTGGTGCGCCGCGAGACCACGCCCGACGACCTGCCCGGCATGATCGCCGCGAAGGGCATCCTCACGTCGCGGGGCGGCAAGACCTCCCACGCGGCGGTCGTCGCGCGCGGCATGGGCCGCACGTGCGTGTGCGGCGCCGAGGCGCTGCGGGTCGAGGCCGACCGGCTTACCGTCGGCGACCTGGTTATCAAGGAGGGCGACGTCATCTCCATCGACGGCACGTCCGGCGCGGTCTACGCGGGCGCCGTGCCGGTCCGCGAGTCCGACGTGGCCCGGGCGCTCACCGGCGCCGATGACAGCGACGACGCCGTCGTGGTCGCCGTCCGCCGGCTGCTCGCCCACGCCGACGCTCGCCGTCACCTGGGGGTACGCGCGAACGCGGACACCGCCGAGGACGCGGCCCGGGCCCGGCAACTGGGCGCCGGGGGCATCGGGCTGTGCCGCACCGAGCACATGTTCCTGGGCGAGCGGCGCCACCTCGTGGAACGGCTCGTGCTCGCCACCGACGACGCCGCCCGCGACGCCGCGCTGGCCGAACTGCTGCCCCTGCAGCGCGACGACTTCGCGGACATCCTGCGCGCCATGGACGGCCTGCCGGTCACCATCCGGCTGCTCGACCCGCCGCTGCACGAGTTCCTGCCCTCGCTGGAGGACCTCGCCGTACGGGTCGCGGTGGCCGCCGAGCGGGGCGAGCCCCACGGGCACGACGAGGAGCTGCTGACCGCGGTCCGGCGCATGCACGAGCAGAACCCCATGCTGGGCCTGCGCGGTGTGCGGCTCGGCCTGGTCGTGCCCGGCCTGTTCGCCATGCAGGTGCGCGCCATCGCCGAGGCGGCCGCGACCCTGTCCGCTGCGGGCGGCGACCCCCGCCCCGAGATCATGGTGCCGCTGGTCGGCGCGGTCCAGGAGTTGGAGGCCGTGCGGGCCGAGGCGCTCGACGTGCTGCGGCTGGTGGCCAAGGAGACCGGGGTCGAGGTGGACGCCGCGATCGGCACGATGATCGAGGTACCGCGCGCCGCGCTGACCGCGGGCGAGATCGCGGGCGCCGCCGAGTTCTTCTCGTTCGGCACCAACGACCTGACCCAGATGGGGTGGGGTTTCTCGCGCGACGATGTCGAGGCTTCGTTCTTTTCGCGCTACCTCGATCTGGGCATCTTCGGCGTGTCGCCCTTCGAGTCGCTCGACCGGGCCGGCGTCGGTCGGCTCGTACGCATCGCCGTCGAGGAGGGACGCGCGGCCCGGCCCGACCTCCATATCGGAGTGTGCGGCGAGCACGGCGGTGACCCGGACTCCATCCACTTCTTCCACGAGGTCGGGCTGGACTACGTCTCCTGCTCGCCGTTCCGGGTGCCGGTGGCCCGGCTCGAGGCCGGGCGGGCCACGCTCGGCTCGCCGAGCACCTCGGACAGCCGCTGACTCTCCACCCGGCGCACGGTAACGCCACGTTTGCGCCGCGCGGGCGTAACCTGTCGGGAAGGTCGACGACGGGTCTTCGCCGAGGGGAGAGGTGCCGTGGGCAGTCGGTGGCGTGCGGTGGTGGTGGACGCGGCTGACCCGGGGCGCCTGGCCCGCTGGTGGGCTGAGGTGCTGGACTACCGGGTCATCGCCGAGGCGAACGGCGAGGTGCGCATCGGCAGCGGACCCGACACGTGGCCCATGATCACGTTCTGCCCGGTGGACGAGGAGCGGGCGGGCAAGAACCGCCTGCATCTCGACCTGCTGCCCGCCGACCAGGCGGCCGAGATCGAGCGGCTGGTGGATATGGGGGCCAGGCACGTGGACATCGGCCAGGGCGACGTCAGCCAGACGGTGCTGGCCGATCCCGAGGGCAACGTCTTCTGCGTCCTGCGGTCGGCGGGTTAGGCGAGCATGTCCGAGCCGGCCGACCGCCCGCAGGCGAGCGCGCGTGCCACGTACCGGCACGCGGTGGTGGCCACGCTGGGCGTGCTGACCGTGCTGGTGGGCGCCTACGCGCTCTACGCCGTGCGCTCCGTACTGGTGCTCGTGCTCATCGCGCTGTTCATCGCCGTGAGCCTCGACCCGGCCGTGCGCTGGCTGACCGCGCACGGCCTGCGGCGCGGCCTCGCCGTGGCGCTGATCTTCACGGTCACCCTGGGCGCCACGGTCGGCCTGATCGCGGCGATGGGCCCGCCGCTGATCCAGCAGGGCACCAACCTGGTCAACGACTTCCCGCAGTACGTGGCGGAACTGTCCGAGCGGTCCAAGGCGTACAAGGACCTCTCCGACCGGTACGGGATCACCGAGCAGCTGACCAACTTCGCGGCCACCGTGCCCGCGAAGGTCGGCGCCGGCGTCCTCGGCTTCATCCGGAGCTTCTTCGGCGCCATCTTCACCGGCCTGCTCGTGGCCGTGCTGGCCATCTACTTCCTCGCCGACCTGCCCCGCCTGCGGCGCGGGCTGGCCCGGCTGTTCCCGGTCGACTACCGGCCCAAGGTGCGCTACGCCACCGACGTGGTGGTCGACAAGGTCGGTGCGTACATGATCGGCAACCTGTTGATCTCGCTGATCGCCGGCATCGCGACGTTCGCGGTGCTCAGCCTCGCCGGCGTGCCCTTCGCCCTGCCGCTGGCGTTCGTCGTGGCGGTCACCGACCTCATCCCGATGATCGGCGCCACCCTCGGCGCGGTGATCACCATCGGGGTCACCGTCATCGCGACCAACATCTGGCCCCACGGCGTGATCATCACGGCCTTCTTCATCCTGTACCAGCAGCTCGAGAACTACCTCATCGCCCCGCGCGTCCAGCGCAGCTCCGTGGACCTGCCCGCCCTGGCCGTCCTGCTCGCCGGCATCATCGGCGCGGCCGTCCTCGGGCTGATCGGGGCCCTCATGGCCATCCCCGTGGCCGCCGCCGTCAAGGTGCTGCTGTCGCCCGTCATCCACGAGATGGACGTCGAAGACCCCGAACTCAGCGAAGAGGCCGCGCCGACGTGACCGCCGCCGACGCCGAGCGGTACGTGCCCGAGCCGCCCAAGGACCCGTCGACGCTCGCCGCCGACGCCGGCCGTGGCCCGTACAGCCGCGACCGGGCCCGGGTGCTGCACTCCGCCGCGTTCCGCCGGCTGGCCGCCAAGACCCAGGTGCACGTCAGCGGCTCCGGCGCCGACAGCTTCCTGCGCACCCGGCTCACCCACTCGCTGGAGGTCGCCCAGATCGCCCGCGAGATGGGTGCCCGGCTCGGCTGCGACCCCGACGTGGTCGACGTCGCCGGCCTCGCCCACGACCTCGGCCACCCGCCGTTCGGCCACAACGGCGAGGACGCGCTCAACGCGGCGGCCGGCCCGTGCGGCGGGTTCGAGGGCAACGCCCAGACCCTGCGGGTGCTCAGCCGGTTGGAGGCCAAGGTCGTCGGGCCGGACGGGACCCCGGCGGGACTCAACCTCACCCGGGCCAGCCTCGACGCGTCCTGCAAGTACCCGTGGCCGCGCCGCGCCGGCACCCGCAAGTTCGGCTACTACGCCGACGACGCGCCGGTCTTTGACTTCCTGCGCGCTGCCACCCCGGCCGACCAGCCCGAACGGCAGTGCCTGGAGGCGCAGGTCATGGACTGGGCCGACGACGTGGCCTACTCGGTGCACGACGTCGAGGACGGTTTCCACCTCGGCCTGGTGCGGCTGGAGGCACTGCTGCGCGACGCCGACGAGCGGGACGCGCTGTGCAAGGACGTCGCCGAGTCGTACTCCGGGGAGACGGCCGCGGAACTCTCGGGCGTACTCGATGAGCTTCTCGCGGACCCGGCGGTGAGCGCGGTGGCCGCGTTCGACGGCAGCCACGCCGCCCAGGTCACGCTCAAGCGGGCGGCCAGCCTCCTCATCGGACGGTTCGTCGCCGAGGCCGTCGCCGCCACCCGGGAGCGCTACGGCGACGGACCGCTGCGCCGCTACGCGGCCGACCTCGTGGTGCCGCGCGCCGCCCGGGCCCGGTGCGCGCTGCTCAAGGGCATCGCCCTGCGGTACGTGATGCGCCGGCCCGGCGCGGCCGCGCGCTACGACCGGGAGCAGGAGATCCTGCGCACCCTCGTCGCCGCGCTCGTGCAGCGCGGCCCCGACGCGCTCGACCCCGTGTTCGCCCCGCTGTGGCGGGCGGCCCCCGACGACGCGGCCCGGCTGCGCGTGGTCATCGACCAGGTAGCGTCGCTGACCGATCCGGCAGCCGTGGCCTGGTTTGAGCGGTTACGGTGACAGGCATGGCGGAGTTCGTGGTCGTCGGCGCCTCGCTCGCCGGCGCCAAGGCGGTCGAGACCCTGCGGGCCGAGGGGTTCGCCGGCAAGATCACCCTGATCGGGGCGGAGACCGACCGGCCGTACGAGCGACCGCCCCTGTCCAAGGGCTACCTGCAGGGGTCGCAGCCCCGCGACGAGGCGTTCGTCCACGAGCCGGCCTGGTACCGCGACCACGAGGTCGATCTCATCCTCGGGCTGCCGGTCACCGCCCTGGACGCCCACGGGCACACCGTCACCGTCGACCGGGTCGACAAGATCAGCTACGACAAGCTGCTGCTCGCCACCGGCTCGCGGGTGCGCCACCTCGACCTGCCCGGCACCGACAACACCGGCCTGCGCTACCTGCGCACCCTCGCCGACGCCGACGCCCTGCGGGCGGCCCTGCGACCCGGCGCCAACGTCGTGATCGTCGGCGGCGGCTGGATCGGACTGGAGGTCGCCGCGGCGGCCATCGGCCACGGCTGCTCGGTGAACCTGGTCGCGCGCGACTCCGCGCCGCCGCTGGCGCGCGTGCTCGGCCCCGAGGTCGGCCAGATCTTCCAGGCGCTGCACGAGGCCCATGGCGTACGCGTGCTGCGCGGCGTCGAGGTGCGCGAGTTCGGCGGCCTCAGCGGCCGGCTCACCCACGTCGTCCTCGACGACAACACCGAACTGCCCGCCGACGTGGCCGTCATCGGCGTCGGCATCGAACCCAACGTCGACCTCGCGGCGTCCGCCGGCCTGATGATCGACAACGGCATCGTCACGGACGCCTCCCTGCGCACCTCCGACCCCGACATCTACGCCGCCGGCGATGTCGCCTCGTGGCTGCACCCCTTGATTGGCAAGCGGATCCGCGTCGAACACTGGGCCAACGCGCTCAACGGCGGGCCGGCCGCCGCGCGCGCCATGCTGGGCCGCGACGTCAGTTACGACCGGCTGCCGTACTTCTTCACCGACCAGTACGACCTGGGCATGGAGTACGCCGGGTACGTGGAGCCCGGCGGGTACGACCGGGTGGTGTTGCGCGGCGACGTCGCGGCGCGCGAGTTCCTGGCGTTCTGGACACGCGAAGGCCGGGTGCTCGCCGGCATGAACGTCAACATCTGGGACGTGCAGGACGACATCCAGCAGCTGGTCCGAGCCGGGTACGGCGGCCGCGCCGTCGACCTCGACCGGCTCGCCGACCCGGCGGTCCCGTTGGCCGACGTCCTAGCCTGACGCGCGCTTGGGCGGGGTCGGCCGGGCCCACCACTGGGCGAGGGCGACCGCCGTGAACACCAGCAGGGCGCCGCCGAGGGCGAACCAGACGGTGAGCTCGACATCCTTGCGCTGCAAAGAGATCGTGCTCGGCAGGTCGGTGAGCACCTTGGTGAGTTCGTTGGCGTCCTCGGCCTGGAAATACTCGCCACCCGTCATCGACGCGACCCGGGTGAGGGTGTCCTCGTCCAGGTCGCGGTAGCGGCCGCCACCGCCGCCGAAGCCACCGAACCCGCCGCCGCCGCGCCCCATGCCGGGCGGGCCGCCGAACAGGCCGTCGCCGCCGATCTGGTCCGGCGTGCACACCGGCGGAGCGGGCTCCGTGGTCCCGAAGCCGATCGTGTAGACCCGCAGGTGGCGGGCGGCGGCCTGCTCGGCGGCGGTCACCGGGTCGACGCCCTGGGTGTTCGCGCCGTCGGTGAGCACGACGATGGTGTCCGACTCGTACTGCCCGCCGGCATCGCCGGCCTCGGGCAGCTCCACTCCCGTCGCCGCGACGTCCGGGTTGATCTCGGCGATGGCGTCGATCGCGGCGAGGATGCCCTGCCCGATGGCGGTGCCCCGGGCGGTGCGCAGGCTGTCGACGGCCTTGATCAGGGCGTCCTTGTCGTCGGTCGGCGCGACGAGCAGCGCGGCCATGCCGGAGAAGGCCACGATGCCGACCTTGGCGCCCTTGGGCTGCGACTCGACGAAGTCGCGGGCGGCCGCCTGGGCGGCGGTGAGCCGGTTGGGCGGGATGTCGGTGGAACACATGGACGCCGACACGTCGATGGCGAGCAGGATCGACGACGAGTTCGCCGGCACGAGCATGGCCGCCTGCGGTCGCGCCGCCCCGGTGCCCAGCACGACGAGGCCCACGGCGAACAGCCACAGCGGGATGCGCCGCCGCCACGCCGAGCGCCCCGGCAGCGCCGCCTTGACCAGGGCGACGCTCGACAGCCGTACGGCCTGCCTGCGGCGGCGCCGGCGGGTCCACCAGCGGTACGCCAGCAGCAGCGGGAAAGCCAGCAGCGCGATGAGGGCCCACGGCCAGGTCAGCGACATCTACACGATCCGTCCAGACGAGCCGATCATCAGTAGTCCGCCGATCGTCAGCAGCAGCACGGCGCCGCCGACCGCGGCACCGGTCAGTTCCATGAGTTCCGGCTTGGCGGTGATCCGCAGCGTGATCGACTGGTAGATCTCGTCGAGGGACGCCCCGTCGGCGGCCCGGTGGTACGTGCCGGTGGTGGTCTGCGCGATCTCGGTGAGCAGCGCCTCGTCGAGCGCGGTGGCGACCTGGAAGCCGTCGACCTCGATGGTCGTGCCGGCGACGGTACCGACCCCGATGGTGTGCACGGGCACGCCCGCGCCGGCGGCCAGCGTCGCGGCGGCCAGCGCGTCGGGGCCGCCGGTGTCCTCCCCATCGGAGAGCACCACGATCGTCGCCGCGCTGTGGTAGCCGAGGTCGGGCGGCGGCGTGGCCCCCGTCGGGTCGGGCAGGCTCACCGGCCGGCCCACGATCGCGGTCAACCCGGCGAGGATCGCCTGGCCGAGGGACGTGCCGCCGGCCGGTCGCAGCCGGTTGATCGCGGCCAGCGCCTCCTCGTGGTCGCCGGTGGGTTGCAGGGTCGTGAGCGCACCCCGGTCGAAGGCGACCACGCCGATGTCGACGGTGGCGGGCTGTTCGCGCACGAACCCGGCCGCGGCGGCCTGCGCGGCGGCGAGCCGGGTCGGCTCGGCGTCGCCGGCCGTCATGCTCTGCGACACGTCGAAGGCGAGAATGACCGTGCCGGTCGGCCGGGGGACGGCCACCGTCGCCTCCGGGCGGGCGACGCCGAGCAGCAGCAGCGTCAGCGCGGCCACGAACAGCAGCGGCGGCACGTGCCGGCGCCAACCGTCGCGCGCGGGGGCGATCGTGCCGAGCCGGGCCAGCGCGGCGGCGCGTTGGCGGTGCAGCCACCGGTAGCCGAAAACCATCGCCACGCAGGCCGCCGCCGCGACCGCGACCATCACCGGGTACTGGACGCTCATGCGGCCGCCCGCTTGCGCCCCGACCGCCGTACGAGGTCGACCAGGGTCCGCGCTAGATCCTGGTCGGTGGCGACGCGGTGCGCGGCCACCCTGGCCCGCTTGAGCGCGCCGCCCACGGCCGCCTCCCGCGCGGCGACCTCGTCGCGCAGCCGCTGCCGGAACAGCGGGTCGCTGGTGTCGGCGAGCACCTGCTCGCCGGTCTCCGGGTCCTCCACGAGGATGAGCCCCAGGTCGGGCAGGTCGAACTCCAGCGGATGGACCAGCCGCAGCGCGACGACCTCGTGGCGGCGGCCGAGCCGGCTCAGCGCCGGTTCCCAGTCGAGCTCGCCGATGAAGTCGGAGATGACGAAGACCAGCGCGCGCCGCCGCACGGTGCCCGCCGCCAGCCGCAGCATGCCGGCCAGGTCGGTGGGCCGCCCGTCGGCGACCGGCTCGGGTGCCCGGTTGAGCTCGTGGGCCAGGCGCAGCACGTGGTCGCGCCCCGTACGCGGCGGGATGATCCGCTCGTACGAGTTGTCGAACAGGATCGCGCCGACCCGGTTGCCGCCGCGCCCGAACAGCCGGGCCAGGCACACGGCCAACTCGGTGAGGAACGCGTCCTTGCCCTGCTCGTCGGCACCGAAGCGCATGGACGCCGACCGGTCGAGCACCAGCCAGGCGGTCAGCTCACGGTCCTCGGTGTACTGGCGCACGTACGGCTCGTCGAGGCGTGCGGTGACGTTCCAGTCGATGTGCCGGGCGTCGTCGGAGGCCACGTATTCGCGCAGGTCGGCGAAGTCGATGCCGGCGCCCCGGAACACCGTACGGTAGGCGCCCTGCAGTCGCCCGTCGAGGCGACGGACGACCTGCCATTCGAGGCGCCGCAGCAGGCGGTCGGGCGTACTCGTCATCTGATCAACGGCCGCTCGCCGCGGGCGGGGGTCTCCGGCGTGGGCAGCGCGCCGAGTACCCACGTGAGCAGGGCGTCGGCGGTGATGTCGTCCGACAGCGCCTCGTAGGACAGCACCAGGCGGTGCCGCAGGACGTCGAGCGCCAGGTCGGTGAGGTCCTGCGGGATCGTGTAGTCGCGGCCCCGCACGAACGCCAGCGCCCGCGCGGCGAGGACCAGGTTGATGGAGGCGCGCGGGCTGGCGCCGAAGGTCAGGTACCGGGCCAGCTCCTTGAGGCCCACCTCGGCGGGCCGGCGGGTCGCGGCGGTCAGCCGCACCGAGTACTCGATGAGGGCCGGGTCGACATACACCTGGCGGACCTTGGCCTGCATGTCGACGAGCTGGTCGAGATCGAGGATCGCCTGCGTGGCCGGGACGGCCGAGATGGCCCGCTCGACGATGACGAACTCCTCGGTCGGGCTCGGGTAGTCGACGAGCACCTTCATCATGAAGCGGTCGACCTGGGCCTCGGGCAGCGGGTACGTGCCCTCGGTCTCGATGGGGTTCTGGGTGGCCAGGACGAGGAACGGCCGGGGCACCCGGTGCGTCTCGCGACCGATGGTGACCTGGTGCTCCTGCATCACCTCCAGCAGCGCGCTCTGCACCTTCGCCGGCGCACGGTTGATCTCGTCGGCGAGCAGCAGGTTCGTGAAGACCGGCCCGAGCGAGGTCTCGAACTCGCCGGTGCGCTGGTGGTAGACGCGGGTGCCCACGATGTCGGCCGGCACCAGGTCGGGGGTGAACTGCACCCGGTTGAACTGCCCGCCGATCGCCCCGGCCAGCGACTTAACCGCCAGCGTCTTCGCCAGTCCGGGCACGCCCTCGACGAGGAGGTGACCGTCGGACAGCAGCGCGACGAGCATCCGCTCCAGCAGCGCGTCCTGGCCGACGATGGTCTTCTTGACCTCGTAGAGGACCTGCTCCATCGGGTTCATTCGCGTCCTTACTGTTGAGGGCCTTACTGTTGCGGGCCGCGCTCGCCGCGGCCGGCGGAGACGGCGCTGCCGATGGGTACGGCGAAGCCGACGCCGATGAACGTGCCGTCGTTGGTGGGGTTGACCAGGGCCACCACGATGCCGACGACGGCCCCGTCGGCGTTGAGCAGCGGCCCGCCGGAGCTGCCGTGGTTGACGGCGGCGTCGAACTGGATGAGCCCTTCCAGCGGGGTGCCGTTCGGGCCGGCGGCCCGCCGCTGCAGCCCGGACACCACGCCGGTCGTCGTCGTGCGGGTCAGGCCCAACTGGTCGCCGATGGCGATCACGTTGTCGCCGACGTTAACGCCGCCGCCGAGCACGGCGGGCACGAGGACCTGGGGGAAGTCGGCGGGGATGAGCACCGCGATGTCCATCGAGGGGTCCTGCGCCACCACCGTCGCGGCGCTCTTCGTTCCGTCGGCGAACGTCACCTCGATCGCCTTGCCGCCGCGGATGACGTGCCAGGCGGTGAGGATGCTCCCGTCGGCGTTGACGACGACGCCGGTGCCCGTCGCCTCGCCGGTGGCGCGGGTCGTCGCGACCGACACGACCGACGGCGCCACGGTCTGGTAGATCTCGGCCGTGGTCGGCGGCACGGTCGCGCTGGCGCTGGGCGACGGCGCGGGAGCCGCCGCCTCCGGCGAGCCGGCCGAGCCCCAGCGGTAGAAGACAACCGCGGTGAGTACGAGCGCCGCGAGCGCGACAGCAGCCGGTTTCCAGGCGAATGTCCTGCGGGCGGGTGGCTGTTCGGGTGTGGCCTGTTCGGGCGTGACCGTGCTCGGAACGGCCGGAGCCGGGCCGAGCCGAGGGGGCACGCTCATCACTTCACCGTAGCGAAGCTACCTCGGAAAACGGTAACGGTGAGCTGAGTAAACCGCGAGATCCGCCCGACGAACCGGGCATGCCCTGGAGTATCGGGACCAATCGGCTTTACATGGTGGATTCGTGTGGAGGATGGTCCTCCACACGAATCCACGGTGGACGCAGGCCGGCTACGACGGGTCGTAGGCCAGGTTGGGGCGCAGCCAGCGCTCGACCTCGTCGACCGGGCGGCCGCGCCGGGCGGCGTACTCCTCGATCTGGTCCCTGCCGAGCCGGCCGACGGTGAAGTACCGGGACGCGGGGTGGGCGAAGATGAGGCCACTGACCGCGGCCGCGGGCGTCATCGCGAACGACTCGGTGAGGCCGATGCCGAGCGCGTCGGCGCCGAGCAGGTCGAACAGGTCGCGCTTCTCGCTGTGGTCGGGGCAGGCCGGGTAGCCCAGCGCGGGGCGGATGCCGCGGAAACGCTCGGCGTGCAGGTCCTCCAGGGAGGGCTGCGCCTCCGGCTCGAACCACTCGCGGCGCGCGCGCAGGTGCAGCCACTCGGCGAACGCCTCGGCCAGCCGGTCGGCGAGGGCCTTGACCATGATGGCGCGGTAGTCGTCGTGCTCGGCCTCGTAGCGGGCGGCCAGGGTGTCCGCGCCGTGGATGGCCACCGCGAAGCCGCCGAGGTGGTCGCCGGCGGGGGCGACGTAGTCGGCGAGGCACCGGTTGGCGCGGCCCTGCGGCTTGGCGGTCTGCTGGCGCAGCATGGGCAGGCGGGGACCGCCGGCGACCACGATGTCGTCGCCCTCGGCGTGCGCGGGCCAGAACCCGTACACGCCGCGCGCCTGGAATGCCTCCTCGGCGATGATCTTGTCGAGCAGGGCGTTGGCGTCGTCGAAGAGCTCACGCGCGACGGGCTCGTCCAGGATCGCCGGGTACTTGCCCTTGAGCTCCCACGCCAGGAACAGGAACTGCCAGTCGATCATCTCGCGCAGCTCGGTCAGGTCGGGCTCGACCTGCCGGACGCCGGTGAACGCCGGTACGGGCAGGTCGGCGAAGTCGACCGCCTCGCGGTTGGCCCGCGCCTGTGCCAGGCTCAGCAGCGGCTGGGCGTGGCGGTTGGCGTGCTGCTCGCGCAGCCGCTCCTGCTCGACGCGGTTGGCCACGTCCAGCTTCTCGGCCCGCTCGGGGTCGAGCAGGTCGGAGACCACGCCCACCACGCGCGAGGCGTCGAGGACGTGCACGGTCGGCCCCTCGTACGCCGGGGCGATGCGCACCGCCGTGTGCTGCCTGGACGTCGTCGCGCCGCCGATGAGCAGCGGCAGCGTGAGGCCGCGCCGGCTCATCTCCTCGCCGACGGCCACCATCTCGTCCAGCGACGGGGTGATCAGGCCCGACAGGCCGATCGCGTCGGCGCCCTCGGCGGCGGCCGTGTCCAGGATCTTCGCGGCCGGCACCATGACGCCGAGGTCGACGACCTCGTAGTTGTTGCAGCCGAGCACGACGCCGACGATGTTCTTGCCGATGTCGTGCACGTCGCCCTTCACGGTGGCCAGCACGACCTTGCCCTGCCGGCGTCCGCCGGTCTTCTCCTTCTCCATGTACGGCTCGAGGTAGGCCACGGAGCGCTTCATGACGCGGGCGCTCTTGACCACCTGGGGCAGGAACATCTTGCCCGCGCCG
>JAEZGP010000026.1 GCA_023437285.1 Actinomycetes bacterium
GCGCTTCCCTGGAGGCTCAGTCTTTCGCCGGCCACGGCTCCGGCGGGTGATGCGCGCCAGGTTTCGCCGCTACCATGCCGCCATGGGGGAGGCCGGCGGGACCGAGCTGCGCGAGGTCACGAAGCGCTACGCCGCGTCCGCCCCGGTGCTGACCGGCATCAGCCTGACGGTTCGCCCCGGCGAGGTCGTCGGCATCGTGGGCACCAACGGTTGTGGCAAGTCCACCCTGCTGAAGATCCTCGTGGGGCTCTCGTTGCCCACCAGCGGGACGGTCGCCGGTCGCCCGGACGTCGTCGGGTATGTGCCGGAACGCTTCCCCACGCACGGCCGGATCTCGGCGCGGGCCTATCTGACCCACATGGGCCGCATCCGCGGACTGGACCGGGCCGCCGCCGCGCGGCGGGCGGGCGAGCTGCTCGACCGGCTCGACCTGGTGGGCGGACCTGGCACCAGCCTGCGCCGGCTGTCGAAGGGCAACGCACAGAAGGTCGCGCTGGCCCAGGCGCTCCTGGTGGCGCCGGGCCTGCTGGTGCTCGACGAGCCGTGGTCAGGCCTTGACACGACCGCGCACCAGGCGCTCGCCGAGCTGATCAGGGAGACCTCCCGGGCGGGCGGCGCCGTCGTCTTCACCGACCATCGGGAGGCCGTCGTCGCCGCGAACGCCTCCGCGGTCTATCGCGTCGTGGACGGGCGTCTACACGCGCGACCCCGCCCCGGCGACGCGGGCGTCCGGGTGGCACACGTCGAGCTGACGCCGACCGGCGCCGGTGCGGAGGCGCCGCACTGGCCAAGCCTGCCCGGCGTGGTCGACGTGACCGTCGGCGAAGGGTCGGTCGCGCTCGCCGTACTCGACCCGTACTGCGATGAACTGCTCTTCCACGCGATCCGCAACGGCTGGTCCGTGGCGGGGGTGCGCCGATGATCGCGCTGATCCGGTACGCGCTGTCGATGCTGGTGCGCGGCCAGGCCTACATCGCGCCGTTCGTACTGTTCGGCACGGCCATCGTGGTGCTGACCACCAACGACCTCGGCCCTATCACGGGCACCTACTCGGCGTGCGCGCTCACGCAGTTCGTGTGTGGACTATGGTTCACGGTCGCGATCGTCAACACCGAGGACCGTGCGCAGCGGTCGATGACGGTCGTCGCGGCGGGCGGCCAGCGTCGCGTACTCGTCGCGAACGCCCTCGCCGCCACGGTTGTCACCGGCGGGCTGACCGCGATCGGCGTCGCCTACCCGGTCTACTCGGGCACGCACGTGGTCACGGCCGTCGACCTGGCGGTCGGCGCGCTCGCCCAGCTGGTGTGCGGGGTGGCCGGCGTCGCGGTGGGGCTGCTCTGCTCGCGCGTCGTCATTCCCAAGGCGGGCTACGCGGTGTTCGCCAGCCTCGCGGCCATCGGCGCGCTGACGATGATCCCGCCGGTGCCGCCGGTGAGCCCGGTCATGGCTCTGCTGTCGCGCCCGGAGCCGGCCGGCCGCATGCTCGCGCCCATCGCCGCGTTCGGTGCGTTCGCCCTGGCGATGCTGGTGGCGAGCGTGCTGATCACGGAGCAGGTCGCCCGGCGGCAGGACTGACCGGTCGGCGTCGGCGCGCCGTACCATCGACGCCATGCTGCGCTCACTGTGGGACGAGCCCCGCGCGCCGGGGGCGCCGGCGCGGGTGTGGCGCGACTGGGTGCTCGTCGCCGCCGTCGTGGTGGGCGCCCTGGTCGAGGGCATCCTGCGGGCCGACCTGCCGTGGCGGCCGCTCGTCGTGGGCCTGGCGGTCGCGATCGCGCCGACCCTGTTGTGGCGGCGGACCAGCCCGCTGCTCATGGCGGCGATCGCCTTCGGCGCGTGCGAGGTGGTCGGGCTCGTCATCGGCGGCGATCCGCAGCTCAACGCGCTCGCCTTCCTGCTGATTCTGTTGTACTCGCTGGTCCGGTGGGGTTCGGGGCGCGAGCTTGTCATCGGGTCCGCCGCCGTCCTCACCAAGGTGACCGTCTCCTTCGCGCTCGGCCAACTGACGGTGACGGACACGATCGGCGGCCTGGTCGTACTGACGGCGGCCGGGGCGTCGGCCGCCGCGCTGCGCTACCGCGCACGGGCCCGGGGACGGGAACTCGACCAGGTCAAGCTCCTGGAGCGCGAGCGCATCGCCCGCGACCTGCACGACACGGTCGCCCATCACGTCTCGGCGATCGCGATCCGGGCACAAGCCGGTCTCGCTACGGCGCCGGCCCGGCCCGAGGCGGCCGTCGAGGCGCTGCGCGTCATCGAGGCCGAGGCGTCGCGCACGCTCGCCGAGATGCGCGGCATGGTGCGCGCGCTGCGCGGCACCGACCAGGCCGAGCGGGCACCCGGCCCGCGCGTGCACGACCTGGCCCAGCTCGCGGGGACGGCGTCCGACGGGCCGCTCGTCGACATGCAACTCGTCGGCGACCTCGACGACCTGCCGGTGCCCGTCGGCGCGGCGATCTACCGTCTCGCCCAGGAGTCCGTCACGAACGCTCGCCGCCACGCCCGCCACGCCACGCGCATCGAGGTGCGGGTGGCCGCCGACGAACGGGCGGTGCGCCTGCGGGTCAGCGACGACGGCGACGCGGCCCCGGGCCGCGCGGCCAGTCCCGGGTACGGCCTGGTCGGCATGGTGGAGCGCGCCGGCCTGCTGGGCGGCACGTGCGAGGCGGGCCCGAACCCGGACCGGGGCTGGACGGTCACGGCGATCCTGCCGCGGATGGCCGCGGCGTGACGGTGCAGGTCGTGGTCGCGGACGACCAGGAGATCGTCCGCACCGGGTTGTCGATGATCCTCGACGCGCAGCCGGGCATCGAGGTGATCGGCGAGGCCGGCGACGGGCGCACGGCCGTCGAGGTGGCCCAGCGGCTGCGGCCGGACGTGTGCCTGTTCGACGTGCGGATGCCCGTGATGGACGGCATCGAGGCGACCCGCCGCCTCGCGGGACCCGACGTCGCGGACCCGCTCGCGGTGGTCGTCATCACCACCTTCGACCTCGACGAGTACGTCTACGCGGCGCTGCGCGCCGGCGCGCGCGGGTTCCTGCTCAAGGACGCCGGCCCGGCGCTGCTGGCC
>JAEZGP010000042.1 GCA_023437285.1 Actinomycetes bacterium
GCGCCAGGCCGCCGACCGAGCGGGCGGCACCCGGCCCGGCCGGCCACGGCACGGACGTGGAGCGCGCCGCCGATCAGCTCGTCACCGATGTGCGCGAGGCGATCGCGCGCGGCGGCGCCACGCCCGATAACCTACGGGTGGCCGCCGCGTTGATCGACTCGGTCCGCGACCAGGTGCGCCGCCTGCTCAGCGGGTAGCGTCGAGCCCATGCGGGTCCTCTCAGGAAGTTCCCAGAGAAAGCCAAGCCCTGATACAGCGGGCCGCGGCAAGATGATCGGCATGGGAGTCAGGGACGGTGTGGTGCAATCCGGGGTCACCGCCTCGTCGGGCCCCCGGTTCGGAGAAGCGCAGGCTCGCGCGCGGCTGCTCGTGGTGGAGGATGATCCAAACATCCTGGAGCTGCTCTCAGCGAGCCTGCGCTTCGCCGGTTTCACGGTCAGTACGGCCACCAACGGGGCGGACGCGGTCAGCGCCGCCCGGGCCGACAAGCCGGACCTCATGGTCCTCGACGTGATGCTGCCCGACCTCGACGGCTTCGAGGTCATCCGCCGCCTGCGCGACAACGGCGTGCGTACGCCTGTGGTGTTCCTCACCGCGCGCGACGGCACGGAGGACAAGGTCCGCGGCCTCACCCTCGGCGGCGACGACTACGTGACCAAGCCGTTCAGCCTCGAAGAGCTGACGGCCCGCATCCGGGCCGTGCTCCGCCGCACGATCGGCGAGCAGGAGGACACCTCCCGGCTGACGTTCGCCGACCTCGAACTCAACGAGGAAACCCACGAGGTACGCCGGTCCGGCGAGCGGGTGCTGCTGTCCCCGACCGAGTTCAAGCTGCTGCGCTATCTCATGCGCAACGCCGGTCGCGTGCTCAGCAAGGCGCAGATCCTCGACCACGTCTGGCAGTACGACTTCCGTGGCGACGACGGCATCGTCGAATCCTACATCTCGTACCTGCGGCGCAAGGTCGACAACGTCGAGCCGCGGCTGATCCATACTCTCCGCGGCGTCGGGTACGTCCTACGCCTGCCATCCTGATTACCTCGTGAGCATGGCTCCGCCGCGCATACCGCTACGGGTCAAGCTGACGGTCGCGATGCTGGCCCTTGTGGCGGCCGCGATCGTGGTGATCAGCGCCGCCAGTACCGTGCTGCTGCGTGACTATCTGATCGACCGCATCGACAGCCACCTCGTCGACCAGGCCAACAACATCCTCGCCGTGGACAGAGATGGCAAGTTCTACACCCAGCAGCAGGTGTGCCTCGCCGACTTCGGCAACTTCAGCCCCGAGATTGTGCTCATCTTTCAGAACGAGACGTGCGGCGTGCGCCTCTTCATGCCGCCCCGCTACCGGGCCGAAGCCGCCCCCGCGATCCCCGACACCGTCGCGGAGGCGCGCGAGCAGGCGGGGTTCGTGCGCACCATCCCGGCGAAGGACGGCAGCCACCGCTGGCGCGTGATCAGCGTCCCGCTCGTCAGCGGCCAGGTGGTCACCCTCGGCGAGGACCTGGTCGGCGTGGAGCACGCCATCGGCCGGCTGGTGCTCATCCAGCTGTTGGTCGGGGCGGCGGTGCTGATCCTGCTCGCCATGGCGGGCGGCTGGGCGGTGCGGCACAGCCTGCGACCGCTGGGCGAGATTGAGCGTACGGCGGCCGCGATCGCCGGCGGCGACCTGCGCCAACGCGTACCGGACCTGGGGTCGCAGACCGAGGTCGGCCGCCTGGCGGGTGCCCTCAACGTCATGCTGGCCCAGATCGAGCAGGCGTTCACCGCGCGGGCGCAGTCCGAGGCGCGGGCCATCCGCTCCGAGGAGCGCATGCGCGAGTTCGTCGCGGACGCCTCGCACGAACTGCGTACCCCGCTCACCACCATCCGCGGGTTCGCGGAGCTGTACCGCCAGGGCGCGGCCCCCGATCCCGCCGCCGTGCTCAAGCGGATCGAGGACGAGGCCGCGCGCATGGGCCTGCTCGTGGAGGACCTGCTGCTGCTGGCGCGGCTGGACCGGGAACGACCCCTGCAGATGAAGCCGGTCGGCCTGTCCCGTCTCGTCGCCGACGTGGCCGCCGCCGCCCAGGTGGTGGCTCCGGACCGCACGATCAACGTGGAACTTTCACCCACCGATCCGGTCGTCGTCGGCGACGAACCGCGGCTGCGCCAGGTGATCAACAACCTGGTCACCAACGCGCTGACCCACACGCCCGCCGGTACCCCCGTGACGCTGCGGCTGCGCCAAGAGGTGGATGCCGCCGGCGCCGAGCGGGCCGCTGTGATCGAGGTCATCGACGCCGGGCCGGGCCTCACCCCGCAGCAGGCCGAGCGGGTCTTCGAGCGGTTCTACCGGGTGGACAAGGCGCGCACCCGGCAGGCGGCGAGCGCGGGCATCGGCGCCACGGGAGTTCCGCACAGCGGTACGGGCCTGGGCCTGGCGATCGTCGCGGCCCTCGTCGCCGCCCACGACGGCGTCGTTGAGCTGGACACGGCGCCAGGTGCAGGCGCCACCTTCCGGGTCCGGCTGCCGCTCGCACCGCCGCAACAGAGCGTGACTCACAGCTAACTTCCAGGTGCCCTCCAGCGGTACCGCAGACCCATCGGGCAAGCTCTTAGGCATGAACGAGAACCAGCCCACCCACGGGTCGGAGGCGAGCGGCGCGGAACCGGGTTCCGCCTGGACGCAGCCGCCGGCGACCCACGGCACGACAACCCCGGCCGCGCACTCGCCGGAAACATCCGCCGCGCAGCCGGCGTCGCCGGCACCGGTGGAGGCTGGCGCCGTCGCCCGCGACGAGACGCCCGCGCGTGACACCACCGAGATTCCCGGTGGTGACGCCGCGCCCGCGCAGCCGCAGAGCCCCTGGCAGCAGCCCGCCGGCCCGACGACCACGTGGCCCACGCACACGGCGCCGCAGGCTCCCCCGCCCAGCCCGTACGCGAGCCCGGCCGCCGGCAGCTACCCGCCGCCCACGACCGGCCAGCCGGGCTACGGGCAGCAGTACTCCCAGCCCACCACCGGCCAGCCCGGTTACGGGCAGCCCGGTTACAGCCAGTCCGCGTACGGCCAGCCCGGATACCCGCCCGCCGGCGCCCCAAGCACCGGCCAGGCCCCGCCGTGGGCCACCAACACGACCGTGCAGCCCCGCAAGCCCTCCCGCGCCGGCCGCATCATCGGCGTCGGCCTCGCCGTCGCCCTGCTCTCCGGCGGCTTCGGCGTCGCCGGCGGCTACGTGGGTTCCGCGTTGCAGGACAACGGCGGCACGTCGATCACCAAGGTGTTCGACTCGGCGCCGGTCGTGGACCGCTCCTCGCTGGCCGAGATCGCCGCCAAGGTGCAGCCCAGCGTCGTGCACATCACGACCGACTCGGGCGAGGGCTCGGGCATCGTGATGACCGCCGACGGCTACGTCCTCACGAACAACCACGTGATCGCGGGTGCTCGCGGCAACTCGGTGACGGTCGGCTTCAGCAACGGCAAGAAGTTCAAGGCCACGGTCGTCGGCACCGACCCGCGTACCGACGTCGCGGTCATCAAGGTGCAGAACGTGACCGACCTGACGGCCGCGGAGTTCGCCGACAGCGACGGCGTGCGGGTCGGCGACACGGTGCTCGCGATCGGCAGCCCGCTGGGCCTGGAGGGCTCGGTGAGTGCCGGCATCGTCAGCGCCCTGCACCGCACCATCTCCGTCGGCGGCGAGCAGCAGTCGCCGTTCGAGCAGGGCACGGGCGCCACGACCATCGGCGACGCCCTGCAGACCGACGCGGCCATCAACCCCGGTAACTCGGGTGGCGCGCTGGTGAACACCGACGGCAGGGTCGTCGGGATGAACACCGCGATCGCCACCGGCAACTCGTCGGTCCGCGGCAACATCGGCGTCGGCTTCGCGATCTCGTCGAACAAGGCCAAGAGCGTGGCCGACCAGCTCATGAACGGCGGCAAGGTCAGCCACCCGTACCTGGGCGTGAAGGTCACCGACGCCGAGACCGGCGGCGCCAAGGTCACGTCGGTCGAGACGAACAGCCCGGCCGACAAGGCGGGCCTCAAGGTCGGCGACATCGTGACCAAGGTGGGCGGCCAGACGATCGGCGGCAGCGAGGGCCTGGTCGCGGCGGTCCAGGCCGGCGCGGTCGGCCAGAACCTGCAGCTGACGGTCACCCGCGGCAACAGCGATCAGACCCTCACGGCAGTCCTCGGCGAAGCGCCGTAACCAGTCTCCGCCTCTCCTCCCCTGGCGGGGGGGGGGGGGGGGGGGGGGGGGGGGGCGGGGGCGGGGGGGGCTGCCGGCTCAGGCGGTCGCGAGGATCCTCAGGAGGTCGGGCCGCAGCGGGGTGTGGACCTCCACCGCCTGCGCCTCCTCGAGCACGACGAGGGAGTGGTGCACGC
>JAEZGP010000221.1 GCA_023437285.1 Actinomycetes bacterium
GGGCTTGCCCGCGTGGGTGTGACCCCGGCCGCCGGGGAGCGCGTGCTGGCCGTCGGCGTCGGCGGGCCACTCGGCGTCGCGCTCGCGGACGTGCTGGGCGTCAGGCCGGGCGAAGCGCTGGCCACCGACGGCGGTACGCCCGAAGGCGATGCTCCCGAGCGCGGTACGCCCGACGGCGCGGGCCGGGCACTGGGCGTGCCAGGCGCGCCACCCGTGTCGGCCGGCGCCGGTACGTCGGCCGTCGCGGAAACGCTGGGCGCGGCGGTCGTCACTCGGTCGATCGGAGGGAGTGGACTGGCGATCAGCGTGACGGGTCGCCGGGACGGCCTGGCCGAGGCAACGGTCGCGCGCGACGACATTGCCGCAGCGGTGGTACGCGCGATCAGCGTGCCGGCCGCGTTCACCGGAACGGATGATTCGGCGACCGCGACGGCGCTTCGTCGCGGCGTACTCATCGTGTCTGTCGCGGCCTGAGTCCCGCGGGCCAGATCGCCATAGGCGGCCGTGCCCAGCGTTGCGATGGCGGCGGTCGCCACAAGTGACGCCCAGCGCCGGTCGCTTCGCGTGATGTGTTTGACCATGGCACAGACCCCCGAGAACCGTCGGGGACCGCGCCACGTGAGGGGTGTGTGACTACCGTGGGTAGTTCGATCGTAGGCCGGGGTGGCGGTCGGGCAGGCAGCCTTGGCGATTCTGGGCGTCGGACCGGCGCAGCGGGCCGTTGCGCATCCCGACGGTCCCCGGTTGCAGGCCGTCTATCTGCACGAAGATGCACCGACGCTCCACCGCGTCGCCGGCGGCGTTGAGTTGGTAGCCGTCGAGCCAGGCCCAGCCGTTGTACGTCTGCCAGTCCTGGACCCGGATCACCCGGAACATCATGGGCTTGTTGAACTGGATGCTCGCGGCACTGGTCACGCGCAGCACATCACCGGAGCGAGGTAACACGTGCCCTCCTTTCCCCATGGTTGCCGAGTACCTTCGCGGAGGAACCTGGGAGATGTGGTGGTCGATCGTGTGGCCCGACGCCGTGGGGCGGCCGGCCAGCACCCCGATCCGTGTCGCACCGGCCCTGGCGGGGCACGGACGCATACGGTCGGCGGGGCGTGAAACCACGAAGCGGCCGACACTACCGGTCGGTTCGTCGTGGCCCGGGCGACGCGGGGCCCCGGCGCGGACGGCCGTTGGCAAGACGTCCGAGCGCGGGGTCCCAGGTCGCCCATTCCATCGCCATGCATGGATGAGTTGATCACGGGGAGTTACGTTGTCTTCACGCACAGGTTGCCGCAGACATCTGATCAATGCAAGTTGCAAAGGGCGTGTTTCCGGAACTGTCCCCCACAGTGGTGGTACGAAGGCGGCGGGGCTGCGCGGATCGGACAAATCCCATGAGTCTTGATTGGCGGTGGAGTGCGGGGCAAACTGAACCCGCTTCGTCTTTCCCGTACGCCGCAACAATCGGTAGTACGGGATCTGATTCATCGGCGATATTGACACAGGGGGTGCCGGTCCACATCGGACGCGAGCACCGGGGGCCCGGAGGTGAGGCGTGACCGCCAGGCGTGGCAGCCCAACGGCCCGACGGCGGCGGCTGGGTGCCGAGCTACGCAGATTGCGCGACGCGTCAGGATTCACGATCGAATCCGTCGCGGAGCGCCTCGAATGCTCGGCATCAAAGATCAGTCGCATTGAGACCGGACAGATTGGCGCGAGTCCGCGCGACGTGCGCGACATACTCACCATCTACGGATCACCCGCGAGCGAGATCGAGTCGCTCGTCCAGGTCGCCCGGGAGGCGCGGCAAAAAGGGTGGTGGCAGTCCTACGGCGTCGTGCTCACCGGCGCGTACGTGGGATTCGAGGCCGCGGCGGACAGAATCGAGGCCTACGAGGTTCTCTGCGTCCCGGGCCTGCTCCAGACCGCCGAGTACGCGCGCCAGCTCATGCTCGTCGGCAACCCTGACATGGACCAGGAAGAAATCGAGAACCGTATCCGTATCCGCAAGCAACGCCAGTCGTTGTTGACGCAGGACGAACCTGTGGATCTGTGGGTGGTGCTCGACGAGGCGGTGTTGGCCCGCCTGGTGGGTGGTGCCGAGGTCATGCGGCCCCAGCTCGAGCGTCTCGCGACAGAGGCCGAGCGACCGAACGTCACGATCCAGGTTCTGCCGTTCCGGGCCGGTGCGCATTCCGGCATGGAGGGGCCGTTCTGCATCCTTCGCTTTGACGAGGAGGTGGACCCGGACATGACGTATGTCGCCATGGCCACCGGGGGCATCTTCCAGGAGAAGGAAGACGAAATGGCCCGGTACTCGTTTGTTTTCGACCGTCTCCGGGAGACTGCGCTGTCCCCGGAGGAGTCGGTGAAACTCATCATCGACAGGGCAAGGGAGCTTCAGTGAGCATCAATATCAAGGGTCTCGACGTCGATCTGAGCCGTGCCGTGTGGCGCAAGAGCACTCGATCGGGCCCATGGACGGACAACTGCGTTGAAGTGGCGTTCGTCGACGGCGCTATCGCCGTGCGTGACTCCAAGAACCCGGGGCAGCAGGCGTTGATTTTCACTCAGGGTGAGTGGGACGCCTTTGTCGGCGGCGCGAAGGATGGCGAGTTCGACCTCTGACCGGGCGACCGGCCCGGCGGAGTCGCGCGGTCCGGGCAGGCCACCCTCTGCGATCACGGCGCGGCGATGACATGTCATCGCCGCTCCGTTCGTCTTTTCGTCGACAGCGGGTGACGTTTTCCCCGCGACCGTCGCCCCGCCACCGCGTGCGTCGTTGTCCCTGATGGCGTTCCGGGACTGCCATCCGGACGTCGATCAGGCACCGACACCGACGATGGGGTGGCGATGAAGAGCGGCGGCAACGGTCCCTCCGACACCGACGACCGGTACGGCGAGCTGAACTCGTCCGAGGCGCTGGCGAACTTCCGCAGCAGCGTGCGCCGGGAGGTCCTGGCCGGCGAGTTCGACGCCGAACCCGGCCGCCGCAACGGGGCCCTGCCGGGGCTCGACGGGCTGCCGACCATGCCGCCGCCGTCCGTACTCGATGTGCCGCCGCCGCACATCCCCCCGTCCGCACCGGACGGGGGCCGCGTTTCCGAACTGGGGAGGGTACAGCAGATGGGGCATCTGCCCAGCGTCTCGCACCTGGACGAGTCGGTGTTCGACCCACCGTCCTGGTTGGACAATCCGTCAATGCCGCTCGCGGATCACCCGCTGCTGCGCGGCCTGCTGCTGGAGTTGCCCAACAAGGGCCCCATGCCTTCCGCCGAATGGCTGGACCGCTGGTTCGAGGCGGCGCGCTCGATCCTGGAACTGCTCTACGCGCAGAGCAGTCGGTAGCCTGGCGGGGTGATCCCCGCTATAGAGCTGCACGTCCACCTCGAGGGCGCCATCCGGCCGCACACGCTGCTGGAGATCGCCCGTAACAACGGCGAGACGCTGCCCGCCACCTCCGTGGCCGAGCTGGAGGCGCTCTACGAGTTCACGGACTTCGCGCACTTCATCGAGGTCTGGATGCTCACCACGAACTGCCTGCGCACGGCCGACGACTTCCGCCGCATCGTCGTCGACTACGCCGCGGAGGCGGCGAGCTTCGGCGCGGTGTACGTCGAGGGAATCTTCTCTCCCGGCGAGCGCGTGCAGCGCGGCCTGCGCTTCGAGGAGATCTTCGAGGGGTACGCGCAGGGCGCGCGCGAAGCGGCCGACCTGCACGGGGTGACGGTGCGGTTCACGCCGGACATCCACCGGCAGTTGCCGGTGGACCTCGCCGAGGAGTGCGCGCGTCAGGCGGTCCGCTACCGCGACGACTTCGTGGTCGGCTTCGGCGTGGGCGGCAACGAGTACGCCGCGCCCCTGGAGCCGTACCGCAAGGCGTTGGAGATCGCCCGCGACGGCGGGCTGGGCCTGGTGCCGCACGCGGGCGAGCTGCCGGGCCGCGACGGCCTCGGCGGCGCCGCCTCGGTCCGGGAGGCGC
The DNA here is from genome assembly GCA_023437285.1 of Actinomycetes bacterium. Lineage (GTDB taxonomy): Bacteria > Actinomycetota > Actinomycetes > Mycobacteriales > Micromonosporaceae > Luedemannella. The sequence goes on from JAEZGP010000221.1 coordinate 3,974, forward strand.
TCGACCTTGGCGCCGACCGGATCCGGCACGGCATCTGGGCGGTGGAGGACCCGGGCCTCGTCGCGGAGCTCGCCGACCGGGGCGTCGTGCTGGACGTGTGCCCCACCTCCAACCTGCGTACGCGCAGCGTGCCCACGCTGGCCGGGCACCCGCTACCCGCGCTGCGGGCGGCGGGCGTGGCGTGCACGGTCAACACCGACGACCCGGCCATGTTCGGCACCGACCTGGGCCGGGAGCTGGCCGCGGCGCAGACGCTGGGCGTGAGCGCACAGGACGCGTACCTGGCCGGCGTGGCCGGGGCCCTGTGCGACCCGCACACCCGCGCGCGCCTGGCCGCCCTGGTCTGAACCCGGCGGGGCCCTACACCGCGAAGGTGTCGGCCGGGGCGGCCGTCGGGGTGGCCGGGGTCGCCTTCCACAGGCCGGTCTTCTGGGCCGTAAGGCGGGCGACGTAGGCGGGGTTGAGGATCAGGTACCGGCGCCAGAGCCGCTTGGGCTCAAGCCCCAGCCGCCAGAGCCATTCCAGCCCGCGCTTCTGCATCCAGGAGGGCGGCTTGCGCAGCTGGCCGGCGTGGTAGTCGAACGCCGCGCCGACCGCCATGATCGGCATGCGCAGCAGCGGCCGCATGGCGTGCGTGAAGATCTCCTGCCGGGGGCAGCCGAGGCCGACCAGCAGCAGTTGAGCGCCGGACGCGGTCACCCGCTCGGCGATCTCGGCGGGCTCGCCGGCCGCGGCGGCACGGAACTTCGACGACTCCAGGCCGGCGATCTTCAGGTCCGGAAACTGGTCGCGCAGCGCCCCGGTCAGGCGCGTGAGCGTCTCGTCGGTGGAGCCGTAGAGGTAGACGGGCAGTCCCTCGGCGGCGCACCGGGCCAGGACGCGCAGCGTCAGCTCCGGTCCGTACACCCGGTCGGCGAGGTTCGCGCCGTGCAGCAGGTTGAGCCCCCAGCGCACCGGCTGGCCGTCGGGGGTGACGACGTCGAACGAGTTGAGTCGTGCCCCGTGGACGGGGTCCTCGACGCCGGTCATCACGCCGTGCACCGCGAGCGCGGTCAGGGCCAGCGGTTGCCGGTGGTGCGCCGCTGAGATCACCTTTGTGGTGGCGGCCTCGTAGTCGATGGCGTCCACGAGGACGCCGAGCACGTTGCGCTTGCCCTGGTCGATCACGCTGTCAACGCTCCGGGGGGTCAGGCGGTGGGGTTGTTCGCGGCGGTCCAGGAGCCGGGGACCCAGCGGTCGACGTTCGCCTCGTAGATCTCCTGCATGATCATGGGGACGTCGTAGACCTGCTTCCACTCCGGGTAGTCGCGGGAGAACGCCTCATTCGAGCCGATCCACCACTGATGGTCCCCGATCCGGTTGGCGTCGTGGTACTCGGTGACCATCTCGTTACCGCTGATCTTTTCGGCGATGGCGAAGGCCTCCAGATGCGAGCTGTTGGAGTGCCGCCCGCCGCCCAGGTTGTAGACCGCCGCGGAACGCGGGTTGCGGAAGAACGCCTCGAACGCCGCCACCACGTCGTGGGAGTGGATGGCGTCGCGGACCATCTTGCCCTTGTACCCGAAGATCTTGTACTTGCGCCGCTCCATGTTGCACCGCATCACATATCCCAGGTAACCGTGCAGCTCCGTGGCAGAGTGTGCCGGCCCGGTCAGCGTGCCGCCGCGGAAGCAGACCGTGTTCATGTCGAAGTAGCGCCCGTACTCCTGCACCATCACGTCGGCGGCGACCTTGGACGCGCCGAACACGGAGTGCAGGCACGCGTCGATCGACATGTCCTCCTTGATGCCCTGCTCGTACGGGTGACCCGGCTCGATCTCCCACCGCGTGTCGAGTTCGACGAAGGGCAGCGAGTTGGGCCGGTCGCCGTAGACCTTGTTGGTCGAGCAGTGAATGAACGGCGCCTGCGGGGCGAACTCACGCACGTTCTGCAGCAGATTGAGGGTGCCGACGGCGTTGACGTCGAAGTCGGTGAGGGGGTCGCGCACGGCCCAGTCGTGGCTGGGCTGCGCGGCGGTGTGGATCACCACGGCGAGGTCGCGGCCGTACCGCCGGAACAGCGCCGTCAGCGCGTCGCGGTCGCGGATGTCCGCGTCGACATGCGTGTACGCCGTACCCAGCTCGTTGGTCAGGCGCAGCACGTTCCAGGCGGTGGACGCCTCGGCGCCGAAGAACTGCTTGCGCATGTCGTTGTCGACGCCGACCACGTCGAGGCCGAGGCCGGCGAAGTGCCGGACCGCCTCGGAGCCGATCAGGCCGGCCGAGCCGGTCACCAGGGCCACGCTCACGCGCTGTTCCTCCTTCGTCGGGCAGGACACCAGGCCAGGAGTCTAGTCATTCGGGGCGCACCGCGCCGGGCACCACCGGTTCGCCCGGACGTGGCGACGCGCCGGGCGGCAGCGCCGGATTCACGACACACCCGGCCGGGAAAAGACAGAAGGCCCCGGCGTGGCCGGGGCCTTGCGTCCACTTCGTGCCCGACATGAACTATCAGGCGTTTCTGGTGGGGAAGGAGGGAGTTGAACCCTCACGCCCTTTCGGGCACACGGACCTGAACCGTGCGCGTCTGCCATTCCGCCACTTCCCCGACAGACCTTGCTGGTGGTGCTGACGCTGTGCCGTGAAGCAGGATAAACCCCGCCGCAAGTGGGCATCGGTGGGGTTGCCAGAAATCCAACCCGTCGAGACCGCGCGCCACAGCGCTTGGAGACAGTAGCATGCACTGGCCGATCGCCGCGCATACGGCTGGTGCAGAGGGCAGATACCATCATGTCCTCGAAAGCGAGGAGGACCGGTGAGCGTGCTGCAACGCTTTGAAAAGCGCTTGGAAGGCCTGGTTGAGGGGGCCTTCGCCAAGGTGTTCAAGGGGGTTGTCCACCCTGTGGAGATCCTCAACGCCATGCAGCGGGAGGCTGAGGCCCACAAGGCGATCTTGGCCGGCGGGCGCACGCTCGTGCCGAACCGCTACGTGATCGATCTCTCGCCCTACGACCACAGCCGGCTGGCGCCGTACGCGGCGGCCCTCGCCCAGGAGCTCGCCCAGTCGCAGGCCGAGTTCATCGGCGAGCAGGGCTGGACGGTCTACGGCGACGTGATCGTGGAGATCGAGCGGGGGGACGGCCTCGACACGGGCATGTTCCGGGTCACCGCCGAGGTCTACACCGGCGCCGACATGGCCCCGCCCAACCCGTACGACGCGGGGATGCAGGGCGGCGGCTACGGGGCCGGCGCCGGGCCGTACGCCGGCCAGCAGGCCGGCGGGGACGGGCCACCGATGGGGGGTGGGGGTCCCGCGTGCAACGCCCGGCTGGTCTCCAGCGACGGCCGCACGTACCCGCTGTCCATCGGGTCGACCGTGATCGGCCGGGGTGACCAGGCCAACCTCCGCCTGCCCGACGTCGGCATCTCGCGCCGCCACGCCCGCATCGACTTCGACGGCGCCCAGGTGGTCCTCACCGATCTGGGTTCGACCAACGGGACGTCTGTCAACGGTCAGCGCGTCTCCGCCGTGGCGCTGAACCCGGGTGACATGATCCAGCTCGGAACGACCACCCTCACGTTCCGAGTGGACGGCTAACCGCCTTGCCCGAAATCGTCCTCACGGTCGCCCGGTACGGGTTCCTCGTGCTGCTGTGGATCTTCGTGTTCACGGTGGTCGGGGTCATCCGTCGTGATCTCTTCTCGGGCAGCCGGACGTCCCGGCTCGTGGCGGCGCCGCGGGGGGTCGGCGTACCGTCCGGGCAGGGGCGACCCGCGAAGGTGAAGCGGGGACGCGCCGCGCACAACCTCATCGTGACCGAGGGTGCCCTCGCCGGCACCCGGCTGACCTTGGGCGAACAGGCCATCACCATCGGCCGCGCCGAGGACTCCACGCTCGTCATCACCGATGACTACGCCTCCGCCCGGCACGCGCGACTGGTGCCTCGCAACGGGCAGTGGTTCGTGGAGGATCTCGGCTCGACGAACGGGACCTACCTCGACCGCAACAAGGTCACCGCACCAACCCCCGTACCCCTTGGCGTCCCGATCCGCATCGGGCGCACATCTATCGAGCTGCGGCCATGACTCTGACTCTGCGTTACGCGGCGCGAAGCGACCGCGGTCTGATCCGGGGCGGAAACCAGGATTCCGTCTACGCCGGACCGCGCCTGCTCGCGGTGGCCGACGGCATGGGCGGCATGGCCGCCGGCGACGTCGCCAGCAACATCGTCATCGCCAACCTCGCGCACCTCGACGAGGACGCGGTCGGGGACTCCCCGATCGACGACCTGCGGCGCGCGGTCCAGGCGGCCAACCAACAGATACGCGAGACCGTCGACGCCAATCCCGCCATGGAGGGCATGGGCACCACGCTCACGGGCATGCTGCACGCCGGCAGCAAGTTCGGCATGGTGCACATCGGCGACTCCCGGGCGTACATGCTGCGCGACGGGCAGTTCACCCAGATCACCCGCGACGACACGTACGTGCAGCTGCTCGTCGACGAGGGAAAGATCACCGCGGACGAGGCGAACACCCACCCGCAGCGCTCGCTGCTGATGCGGGCACTCGACGGCCGCGACGTGGACCCCGAGTTCTCCGTGCGCCAGGCCATCAAGGGCGACCGCTACCTGCTGTGCAGCGACGGCCTGTCCGGCGTGGTCAGCGACGAGACGATCGCGGCCACCCTCAAGGAGTACGCCGACCCTGACCAGTGCGCCGAGCGGCTCATCCAGCTCGCGTTGCGCGGCGGCGGCCCGGACAACATCACCGTCGTGATCGTGGACGTGACCGACCAGGACATCGTCGAGTCGACGCCCGTCGTGGCCGGCGCGGCCGCGGCCGACCGGGGCATGGCGACCTCCGCGGACGCCTCCATGTCGGCGGCGCGGGCCGCCGAGTTCGCGCCCCCCCGCACGAGCGCCCCGCCGGAGGAGCCGCAGGCCGACCAGGCCGACGAGGAGACCCCCGCGCGCCACCCGGTCCGCACGTCGCTGTTCGTCGTGCTGCTCCTCGCCCTCATCGGCGGCGCCGCCTGGTACGGCTGGCACTACACCCAGACGAGGTACTACGTCGGGGTGACCGAGGACGGCACGGTCGCGGTCTTTCGGGGCATTCCTGGCCAGGTTGCCGGGTTCGATTTGTCCTCGACCGACTATCTCAGCAACATTCGCATCGAGGACCTGACCGTCTTCGCCCAGGCCGAGGTCCGCGACGGCATCACGGCCGACAGCCGTGCCGACGCCCGCCAGCGCCTCGACGACCTGCTCAACCCGCAGAACCGCAACCTGCTGCCGCTGTGCCCGACCGCCTCGCCGAGCACGTCGTCGCCGGCCGGTGGCCCGAGCGGCGCGACGGCCGGCCCCACGGCGTCGGCCACGCCGTCACTCTCGCCGGAGCCCCAACCGTCCGGCCCGCCCGACTGCCGCCCGGTCACCCGCTGATAGCCGATGTTCTGTCCGACCGAGCCGCCCGTACGAGCGTGAGGAAGCCGAAGCCGTGAGCGCACCCGCAATGCCCATGCCGAACCCGGTCGTCACGACCGGGTCGGTGCGGCGTCCGCGGACGCGGCGCAACGTCGAACTCGCGCTGCTCATCTTCGCCATGATCGTCGTGCTGCTGTTCTCGGCGGCCGTCGAGGCGGGGATGATGGAGGAGGTCTCGCCGGACTTCTGGGTGCCCGTGGGGGTCAGCTTCCTGATCTTCCTGGGCATGCATTTCGTCATCCGATGGCTGGCCCCGTACGCCGACCCGGTGCTGCTGCCCGCCGTCGCGTTGATCAACGGGATGGGCATCGCGTTCCTGCGCCGCCTCGACCTGGGGGCGGCGCCGGCCGCGCAGCGGGCCGACCTGAGCGCGTTCAGCGGCGACTCCGTGCGCCAGTTGTTCTGGACGGCCGCCGCGGTCATCGGGGCCACGCTGCTGCTGTTCATCATGCGCGACCACAAGTCGCTGTCGCGGTACGCGTACACCCTGGGTCTGGTCGGCATCATCCTGGTGCTCATCCCGGCCGTGCTGCCCGCCCGCTTCTCGGCCATCAACGGGGCCAAGCTGTGGATCAAGGTCGGCCCCGAGGACGACCCGTACTTCTCGATCCAGCCGGGTGAGTTCGCCAAGATCTGTCTGCTCAGCTTCTTCGCGTACTACCTGGTCCGCAAGCGCGAGGTGCTATCGCTGGCGAGCAAGCGGATCCTCGGCGTCGACTTCCCGCGGGCCCGCGACCTCGGGCCGGTGCTCGTCGTCTGGCTCGTCAGCCTCATGGTTCTCATCTTCGAAAAGGACCTGGGCACGTCGCTGCTGTACTTCGGCATGTTCGTGGTGACGCTCTACATCGCCACCGAACGGGCCAGTTGGCTGATCATCGGCCTGTTGCTGTTCTTCGGCGGCGCGATATCGGCGTACTTCCTGGGCGCCGCCATCGGCGGCCCGTTCGCGAACTTCTACGACCGGGCCAACATCTGGCTCGACCCGTTCGCCGACGCCAACGGCACCGGCTACCAACTGGTCCAGTCGCTGCTCGGGCTCGGCACGGGCGGCATGTTCGGGGTGGGGCCCGGCAAGGGCCTGCCCTACCTGGCCGACTTCGACCAGTACGTGCTGCCGGCCGTACACAATGACTTCATCTTCGCGGGCCTCGGCGAGGAGATCGGCCTGTTCGGCCTGACGGCCATGCTCGCCGTGTACCTGCTGATCGCCGAGCGCGGCCTGCGCGCGGCCATCACGGTGCGCGACTCCTTCGGCAAGCTCCTCGCCGGCGGCCTGTCGTTCACGCTCGGCCTACAGGTCTTCGTGATCATCGGGGGCATCAGCCAACTGATCCCGCTGACCGGCCAGACCACCCCGTTCCTGTCGGCGGGCGGCTCCTCGCTCATGGCGAACTGGCTGCTCGTGGCCGTGCTGCTGCGGGTGTCCGACGGCGGCCGCCGGCCCGTCATGCTCGCCACGGGCACCGGCGGCGCCGTCGCCCCGCCGCAGAAGCTGGCCGACATCCCGACGGAGGTGGTCCGGTGAACGCGCCACTGCGCCGGGTGGGTGTCGTCGTCATGGTGCTGTTCGGCCTGCTCTTCGCCAACCTCAACTGGCAGCAGGTCTACAAGTCCGACGAGTACCGCACCGACGACCAGCACAACCACATCCGGGTCCAGGCCCAGGAGTATGAGCGCGCGCGCGGCCAGATCGTGGTCGACGGCTCGCCGGTCGCGAAGAGCGTCGAGACCACCGACACCCTCAAATACCTCCGGCAGTACCCGGACGGAGCGTTGTACGCGCACGTCGTCGGGTACAAGTCGGTCGACTTCGGCGCCACGAACGTGGAGCGGATGGAGAACGACTTCCTCGCCGGTACGGCCGACTCGTTCCTCGACGACCGCATCGCGGAGGCGTTCACCGGCAAGCGGTCGCCGGGCGGCAACACGCTGCTGACCCTCAAGAAGGGCGCGCAGGAGGCGGCGTACAAGCAGTTGCGCGACAACAACGTGGGCGCCGACCGGGGCGCGGTGGTCGCCCTCGACGCGACCACCGGCGCGATCCTCGCCGCGACGTCGACGCCCTCCTTCGACCCCAACAAGCTCACCACGCACAACTCGGGGGCGGTGCGCGAGCAGATCAACAAGCTGGAGAAGGACCCGGACAAGCCGCTGGTCAACCGGGCCTTCTCGGAGATCTTCCCGCCCGGCTCGACGTTCAAGGTCGTCGTCGCCGCGGCCGGGCTGCAGAACGGCCTGCGGCCCGACACCGTGCTCAAGGGCGGTACGGGCTACCAGGCCCCGGACACCCAGCAGGTCATCCGCAACGCGCCGGGCGTGGTGTGCCCCGACGACATCACGCTCAAGCAGGCCCTCACCGTCTCGTGCAACACGGCCTTCTCCCGCTACGGCGTGGAGCAGCTCGGCGCGGACAAGCTGAAGCAGGCTGCGGACGCGTTCGGGTTCGGTCAGCCGAACACCTTCACCCGCGATGACCGCAACCTGTTCAACGTGGCGGTCAGCGAAACGGGCACGATGGAGGGCCCGGACGGCAACGTCGACCGGCCCGCGCTCGCGCAGTCCTGCATCGGCCAGCGCGACGTCAGGATGTCCCCGCTGCAGGGTGCGCTCATCGCCGCCGCGATCGTCAACGGGGGCAACCAGATGCGTCCGTACATCATCGACACGCTGCAGGCCGACGCCCGCGCGGTCTACCACGCCCAGCCCGACGTCCTGCGCAAGCCTGTCAACGCCGACGTGGCCGCCCAGCTCCAGGACATGATGATCAATGTGGTGGAGAACGGTACCGGCCGCAACGCGCGCCTCGACGGCGCGCAGGTCGGCGGCAAGACCGGCACCGCCCAGAACGGCGACGCGCCCGACCATGGCTGGTTCATCGGGTTCGGCATCAAGGACGGCAAGAAGGTCGCCGTGGCCGTGCTGCTGCAGAACGCGGGGTCCGGCGGCAGCGCCGAGGCGACCCGGATCGCGGGCGAGGTCCTGAAGGCGGCGCTGAAGTGACGCGACTGCGAGCGAGGTCTCGATGATCAGTCCAGGGACGGTCCTCGGCGGTCGCTACCGCCTGGAGGAGCGCATTGCCAGCGGCGGCATGGGCGACGTGTGGCGCGCCGTCGACGACGTGCTCGGCCGCACGGTGGCGGTGAAGGTGCTGCTGCCCGCGCTGCTGGAGGAGCCCGGCTTCGGCGAGCGCTTCCGCGGCGAGGCCCGCACGATGGCCACCATCAACCACGCCGGCGTGGTCGACATCTACGACTACAGCAGCGAGTCCGCCGTCGGGTCGTACCTGGTCATGGAGTACGTCGACGGCGACGCGCTGTCGCGCACCCTGTCGCGGGTCGGCCGGCTCACCCCGGCGCGCACCATGGCGCTCGTCGCGCAGGCCGCCGAGGCACTGCACGCCGCGCACGTCAAGGGCGTCGTGCACCGCGACGTCAAGCCGGGCAACCTGCTCGTGCGCCCCAACGGCACCCTGGTGCTCACCGATTTTGGCATCGCCCGCGCCGTCGGTGCCGCGCAGCTCACGGCCGCCGGTTCGGTGCTCGGCACGGCCGCGTACATCTCGCCGGAGCAGGCGATGGGCCAGCAGGCCACACCGCTGAGCGACGTGTACGCGCTCGGCATCGTGGCCTACCAGTGCCTGTCGGGGCGCCGGCCGTTCGAGGGCGACAACCCGCTGGAGATCGCGATGCGGCACGTGCGGGAGCTGCCGCCGCCGCTGCCGCCCGACATCCCGCCGCAGGTCCGGGGGATCGTCGAGCGCGCGATGGCCAAGCAGCCGGGGGCGCGCTTCCCC
>JAEZGP010000226.1 GCA_023437285.1 Actinomycetes bacterium
GGCAAGCTCGCCGACCTGATGCTGCAGGGCTTCGCCGCGCGCGGCCTGCAGGGCCGCTCCCTGGCCGACGCGATGGCGTCCGGCCGGGAGCTGCGCTGGGCCTGGTTCAAGCACTAGCCCGTGGCCCCCCCCCGCCGGGCCGCCCCCACGGGCTAGTGCTTGAACCAGGCCCAGCGCAGCTCCCGGCCGGACGCCATCGCGTCGGCCAGGGAGCGGCCCTGCAGGCCGCGCGCGGCGAAGCCCTGCAGCATCAGGTCGGCGAGCTTGCCGCGGTCGATGCGCGGCTCGGGGCCGTCGTTGACGCCGTCGGCCGGGCCGGCGTGCCCGTCGTGACAGAGCACCACCGAGCCCTTGCCGCTGCCGGCCATGGCGTCCTGGGCCAGCTGCTCCTCCGGCAGGTCGCGCCAGTCGCCCGGGGTCGGGCCCCACACCACGGGCATCAGGCCCGCGCGCCGGATGGCCAGCCAGGTGGCCGGCACCTGCGCCCCGTACGGCGGGCGGAACCACTTCACCGGCGCGCCGACGATGTCCTCCAGCTGGGCGCGGCCGTCGCGGGTGCGCCGGAAGACGTCCTGGGCCGAGAAGTCGGTGAGCCGCTTGTGGTCCAGCCCGTGCAGGGCGATCTCGTGCCCCGCGTCGCGCACCTCGCGCAACAGCGTGGGGTTGCGGTGCACGCGGCCCATCAGGACGAAGAACGTGGCCGTGGCCTGGTGGCGGGCGAGCGCGGCGAGCACCCGCTCGGTGCCGACGTCGTCCGGGCCGTCGTCGTAGGTCAGCACGATGTGCGGGGCATCGGTGCGGATGGCGCGCACGGAGCCCACCGGGCTGCTCGCCTTCCGCGCGACGGTCTTGACGATCGTGCGTCCTGCCCGCGCTGCGCCGCTCACCCGTACTCCTCGTCCCGCGTTGTCGGTGCTGTGACCTGACGATCCTAGGTGCCCTGGCCGGCGCCGGAATGTCGGGCAGCCGACCAAGCCGCCGGTCGGCCCGGGATAGTCTTGCCCGTCCGCTACCCCCACAAGGAGCTTGCGAGCATGGCCGGTCCCCGCATCGGATTCGCCTGTGTCTGGGACCACCCCAATCCCCAGAAGACGTGGTCGTACACGCCGTGGAACCTGCGCAACGCCATGCGCCAGTACGGCGACGTGATCGACGTGGGCGTCGAGGTGCCCGCCAAGGTTCAGTTGGGGCTCAAGGTGCTGCACGCGCGCCGTCGGGGTGGGCGGTTTGTCACGACCTGGCAGCAATCGCGGCTGACCGACGCGTACTTCCACTGGGGGCTCGACCGCGCCGTGGTCGCCGCCGGATGCGACGTCGTGGTCGAAATCGGCGATATCGCCCCCGTGGACAAGCCCTTTTACCTGTACCAGGACCTGAGCTTCGACCTGCTGCTGGACGCGCAGGACCGGCACGGTGTGCCGCTGCCGTTCGGTCTCACCCGCGCCGACATCGAGCGCCGCCGCGACCGCCAGCGCGGCATCTACGAGAAGGCCACCGGCGTGCTGGCCATGAGCCACTGGTTCGGCCAGAGCCTCGTCGACCTCTCCGGCCTGCCGCCCGAGAAGGTGCACGTCATCCACCCGGGCCGCTCGGCGGCCGCCACCGAGCCGCCGCCGCTGCCCGAGCGGTCCGGCCCCCGGCGCAAGCTGCTGCTCGTCGGCCGCGGCTCGTTCACCGGCAAGGGCGGCGACCTGACGCTGGCCGCCCTGCAGATCCTGCGCCGCGAGGTCGACCCGGAGATCACGCTGACCTTCGCGGGGCCGCCCGAGTGGCCGCTGGACACGCCGGTCCCGGACGGGGTCACGTTCCTGGGCTCGGTCCCGCGCGAGGAGGTCGCGCGGCTGTTCGACACCCACGACCTGTTCGTCATGCCGAGCCGGCTGGAGGGCTTCGGCATCGTGTTCACCGAGGCGATGTCGCGGGGCCTGCCGTGCATCGGCCGCGACGCGTACGCGATGACCGAGATCATCGAGCCGGGGGTGACCGGCGCTCTGATCAGCGGCGACGACCCGGCCGAGCTGGCCCGCGTCATCGCCGCGTCCCTGGCCGACGACGCCCTCTACGACAATTGCGCCAAGCGGGCACCCGAGGTGTCGTCCTGGTACACCTGGGACCGGGCCGGTCGCCAGGTCGTCGACGTCGTCACGGGCGCGGCGACCCCGTCGGGCCGCCACGCCCGTTAGCCGGGCGACCTCGTCGGGCCGGCATGCCCGTTAGCCGGGCGACCTCGTCGGGCCGACACGCCCGTTAGCCGGGCGACCCCGTCGGGCCGGCATGCCCGTTAGCCGGGCGACTCCGTCGGCTTGCTCGGCAGGGCCGGCTTCGCGTCAGGGGCCGCCCCGATCGCGGGTGCGCCGGGGCCGTCCAGGGTGACCACGGGGAACTCCCCGGTGAACTGTTCGTGCGGCGTCGCCGTGCTGATCTGCCGGCTCGGGTGGGTGAGCCGCCACATCGCCCCGGCCGCGCCGGTGAGCACGAACCACATCGTGGCGTACGTGATGAAGCCCAGCGAGTCGAACGTCAGCCCGACCAGCATCGACACGAACTGGGTGGAGATGAGCGCGGCGCACAGCTGCCGGTCGGCCTCGCTGGTGGAGCGGCGCATCGCGATGACCGCCAGGCTGATGGCCACCACGTGCAGGGCCAACAGCGCGAACACCCCGACCAGGCCGTTGGTCATGAGGTAGAACAGCCACTCGTTGTCGAGGATCCGGTACGCCTGGGGCACGAACGTACCCGTGCCCCGGCCGAACCACGGCCGCTCCGAGAAGTACTGGGCGACCTGCTCGTAGTCGTCCGTACGGCCCTGGATGCTGGGGTCGTTGCTGGCGCCCAGGAACAGTGATTTCAGCGTGCCGAGCAGGCCGGGACGGATGACCATGAACGCCGCCGTGCCGAACGCCAACACCACGAGGACGTTGGCCCGGATGCGCCAGGGCAGCGCCGGCAGCACGCAGATGAGCGCGACGCCGGCGGCCAGGATGCCGGTGCGCGACAGGGTGAGCGGGATCGCCGAGGCCGCGAGGACGCCGCTGATCGCGGCGAGCTGGCGGCGTCCGCGGGTCTCGCCGAACCGCGTGTAGTGCATGGCGTACGGCACCACCATGGCCATGGCTGCGCTGAACTCGATGTAGTGCAGCGCCGTGCTCGGCACCCGGAACAGGCCGTCGCCGCGCGACGCGAAGCCGGTCAGGTCGCGCTTGTATTCCAGGCCCGGGATGATGATGTTCTGCGTGATGTCGTAACCGCTGGCGAACTGGATGATGCCGATCAGGCCCATGAAGCCGCACAGCCAGACCAGCACCTGGAGCGCGCGGTCGAGCCGCTCGCGGGTCGAGATGCCGTCGGCGGTCATCAGGATGACGCCGATCATGGCCAGCGTCTTGAGCATCTCCATGTCGGAGGCGTTGGCCTCGATCAGGGTGAGGCCGCGCAGGTAGCCCAGGCCGTACGAGATGAGGGCCGAGATGAGGAAGAAGCCGACCGCCCAGCGCAGCGGCTGCGGGCCGCGCATGGCCAGCGCGGGGTGGATGCGGCCGGCGACCCACCAGGCGCACAGCAGCAGGGACACGAGCTGGGCGGGCCGGCCGATGTCGGTCATGCCCGGCACGATGAGGCCGGCCGGGATGACGCACAGCAGCACCAGCATGAGGACGATCAAGGCGGTCGGGTCGAGGCCGCCGCGCCGGCGCGTGGTGTACGTCCCGTCGGCGACGCGGCCGGGGTCGAGGTCGACCGGGTGGATGGTGACGGCGGTCAACTCGTGCCCTCCCCGGACGCCGGCGCCTTCGGCTGCGCCGGGATGATCATGGTTTGGTCGTTGTTGGCCGGCGCGCCCTGGACGCCGGCGAGTACCGGTGGCCGGTCGGGCGGCGGGCCGGCCGTGGCGAGCGACTGGCCGGGGGAGCCGTAGCCCGGCACCTCGGCGACGACGGCGTTGGCGGCCTCGGCCAGCCGGTGGCGACCACGGCGCATGTACGAGTCGAAGGCGATCGTGAGCGCCAGCGTGATCAGCAGCCCGGCCAGCGCGAACCCGCCGACCACTCGCTTGAAGGTGTTCGACTGGGTGCTGATCAGGCTGGGCTCGTCGATGACCTGGGTCGTGATGCGCTCGATCTCGGGGACCTTGTAGCGCACCTGTAGCTGCAGCACGCTCTGTTTGACCAGCTCCGTCAGCTCGGCCACGGTCTGGATCGCCATGTCCTCCGTGTGGCCGACCGCCGCGAGATTGATGATCGGCAGGTACGGGTCGGCCGTCACCGTGTACGACTTGGACAGGTTCTTGCCGGCGATGATGACCGCGGCACCGCCGGCCTGCAGGCTTACCACCAGGGACCGGGCGACGTTCTTCAGGCCGGGGCCCAACCAGGGGTTGATCCGGGTGACACCGAGGTGGTCGGTGTCGGCGCTCAGCGCGGGCGGCACGAGCAGCACCTGGCTGCTGGCCCGGTATTCCGGCTGCATGTGGGTCGCGGTCCACAGGGTCGTCGTCGTGGCCACGAGCAGCAGCGGGAGCGCGACGTACCACCGCCGGATGACCAGCTTGATCAGCTCGAGCAGGTCCACGGTTTCCTCATCTCCTCGCTGGCGGTGCGTCGCCGACCCGGGCCTGACCCGCCTCGATGCCGGCGGACAGGCCGCCGGCCCAGGCTAAAAGGTGCGTACGGGTGGACACGGTCGCGCCTTGAGCCGAGCCGGTGTCGACTTCATGACGGGTACGGACCCGGGACGGGCCCCCGGCCGATGCCGGCCAGGCGGGCGAGCTGATCGGCGCGGCGCTGCCAGGTGTGTTCGCGGGCGAACGAGCGGCGGTGCTGGACCAGCGCGTCGGTGCGCGGCTCCCGCAGGGCCCGCACGACCGACGCCGCGAACGGGCCGGGCCCGGTGGCCACGTCGATGAGGTCGGTGGCGAGCCAGTCGTTGGCCGGCAGCGGCGTGGACACCACGGCCCGGCCGGCGGAGAGGTATTCCAGGGTCTTGAGCGGGAAGCTCGCGCGGTTGAAGGCGTTGTCGACGTAGGGCACCAGCCCGACGTCGATGAGCCGCAGGTAGCTGGGCAGTTCCTCGAACGGCTTGCCGCCGACCCAGCAGACGTTGGGCCGCTCGGTGAACGCCAGGAACCGGGCCGGGTCGTAGCCGGGGCCGATCGGGCCGACCACGAGGACGGGGGCGCCGGTGTCCGCGACGGCCTCCAGCAGCCCGATGTCGAGCCGGTCGTTGATCTGGCCGACGAGGCCGGCCACGGGGCCGCGCAGCGGGGCGTCGGCCGGCAGCGGGGCGTCGTCGACCTTGGCGTAGACGTCCGGGTCGCAGCCGTTGGGGATCAGCTCCACCCGGTGACCTGCCGCGACGAGGCGGTCGCGCAGGGGCAGCGACACGGCCGCGATCGTGTCGACGTTGGCGATAACCTGCTCCTCCAGCTGCGACATCCGCTCGGGCGTCTCGCCGAACAGTTCGGCACCGAGGACGTAGTCGTCCTTGATGTAGACCATCCGGTGGCGGCTGTCGACGAGCTTGTACCACCCGTACTGGCAGGTGACCTCGGCGGCGACCGGCTCGGCCGAGCGCGGGAACAGGTCAGCGACGGCCGACCGGACCGCCCGCTTGATCAACGGCTGGACGAGCGAACGCAGCCCGGGCCGGGTGTTGCCCGGTGTCACCATCGGGACCAGGCGCGCCAGCCGCGGGCCGAGCACGTGCAGGCCCGGCTGGGGCGTGCCACTGGCCGGGTCGGGCCGGCGCAGCTTCGCCATCATGCTCAGCTCGGGGTCGACGAACAGCACCGGTCCGTACGCGGTCAACGCGTCCGCGATGTGCCGGTCCGTGCCGCCCGGCCCGATGTAGCGGGTCGTGGCGTAATAGACGATGAGGTCGCCTCGCGCGCCCTCCAGCCGGCCGGTCAGCTCTCCCCCTTCGACCAGCGCGGGTAGGACAGCGGTAGCACGATGGTCTCGTCCACGTCGTCGGTGCGGTCCATGTCGGGAATGTCGGCCAGGCTCGGCAGGCTCGACTCGCTCGACGGACGCGACAGGTGCGTCGTGGGTTCCTCCGTCGGGGTCGTCGTCGAGGAGTGCACCGTGCCGCTGCTCGAGCGGCCGCCCCGGTTGCCGTTCACCGCCGACTGGGCGCCGGCCGTGGCCTGCGAGGGGGCCATGGTGACCCAGTTGATGGCCGGCTCGGCGGCCGGACTGGCCGGTAG
>JAEZGP010000251.1 GCA_023437285.1 Actinomycetes bacterium
CCCCCGCGTGCGCGGGGAGCAGATCGGCAGCGGGTACTCGGCGGTGAACACCCGCGGATCACCCCCGCGTGCGCGGGGAGCAGGAGACGCGGTAGGCCGCGGCCTCGGTCCAGTCGGGATCACCCCCGCGTGCGCGGGGAGCAGGCCATCCGGCGGCCCAGGCGTGGCATCCCATGAGGATCACCCCCGCGTGCGCGGGGAGCAGGCAGGACGTAGATCGGGTTGTCGGTGCTGAGGTGGATCACCCCCGCGTGCGCGGGGAGCAGACTAATTTACCTGCGGGTTTGAAGATCAAGACCACCGTTTTTGTTCACTTTGCTGTCCAGCGGATGACCTTTCAACGTCGGGAGAAACGACGGCGGCGAGCCGCCTTGCTCCAGCCGGTCGGCATCGCCGCATTGTAGATAGGCTCCGCTGGCCGGCGCATCAGTGTCACTCCGTCCAGGTCCACGGGAGTCCAATGATGGTCGTGGGCCTTGAACGACAGCCGCTGTTCGCCCTTCACCTGATAAACCATCAGGGCGCGTCCTGGGCCTGCCATGTCGATCACTCGCGCCCAGAGCCGGTTGCGAACGCGGGAACTGATATGGCCGACGTACACGCCGGCGGCAAGCTCGACCAGCCACTGGGTCAGATGCCCGCGAAGCCCTGCGGGGCAGGCGGTGAGGATGATGACGGTCATCAGAAGTCGATCTCTCCGTCGACGTCGTAGTTCCTGCCTGCGGCCACCTCGAACCCGTGCTCGTCCCACAGGCCCAGGGAATCCGCTTCCTCGTCGATCGGCCCGCTGGGTTGGGGTTGGAGCAGTACGCGAATGTCGCGTACGCAGCGGCTGAGGATCGCTCCATCGTGGAGCCGGTCGCGTACCGCCCGGCGCGTGTCCGCCGTGATGTCGGTGGAGCCGCTCGCCACGACGTCGAAGGCGACCGGGATGGTGACCTCCGCCTTGTACAGGTCGGCGATGTCGTAGACGAACGCGCGCTCGTGGCCTGAGTGGATGAATCCGAGACCGGGCGACAGCCCCAACGCCACGATCACCGCGTGTACCACGCCGTACAGGCATGCGTGGGCCGCGGACAGCGCCTGGTTGATGGGGTCGCCGGCGGCGAAGTTGTCCCGGTCGTACTCGCGTTGGTTCCAGGCGATCCCCGTACGTGCGGCGTGCTCCCGGTAGGTGCGGCGGACCCTTGCTCCCTCCTTGCCGCGCAACTGCTGCATCGTCAGTTGCCCGGTGTCCTCGCCGGGGAACCGCATCGCGTACATGGCCCGGGCGACCGCCAATCGCCGGTCCCGCCGGCTCACCGCCTCGGCTTGGGCGATGAGCAGCCGGCTCGACGACGCGAGCGACCGGCCGTGGGCGTAGTAGCGCACGCCCCGCTCGCCGACCCAGATGGTGGTCGCGCCGTGGTCGGCGAGCAGGGCGATGGCTTGGTGGGTGATGCTGGTGCCGGGTCCGAGGAGCAGCACCCCGATCGTCGCGGCCGGGATGTGAACGATACCGCGGTCGTCGGTTGCGGTGACGGCATTGCTGTCCCTGTGGATGACGCTTCGTTCCAGGTACAGGAAGCTGAGCCGGTCCTCGGCCCGGACCAGGTCGGGGATGTCCGCCGGAGGTACTCCGGGGATCTTCATTCGCGGGCGAGGGTGAGCAGGCCGCACCCGTAGGCCTTGGCAGGCCCGATACCGCTGGTGAGCGCTGCGCGGAACGCGTCGGCGTCGGTGACCTCGAGCAGTCCGTCGAAGGTCGCGGTGGTGAGGGTGACCGTGGCCATGGCCCGTTTGAAGGTGAGGGTCTGCCGGTGGTTCACGGCCAGGTTGGGCAGGCCGTCGTCCTGCGCCACGATCGCGAAGCCGTACCGGTCGGCCCGGTTCAGCAGCCACCGCACCTGCTCCTCCTGGCGCAGGCAACCGAAGCGTTGGGTCTCCTTCGCGTCGGCGGACTTCCGCCCGCTGTGTGTCGGGTTGGCGGTGAGCCGGAAGGCCCACCGCTGCCCCGGCGCCAGTGTGGCGAGCATCGGGTCGTACTCCCGCACGACCCAGGTGTCGGTGGTGGGCCAGCCGGCCTGTTCGACGAGGTGGGTCAGGTCGGGACGGCCGGGGCTGACGATGTAGAGGTGCACGTTGCCCGGGCCGGACGTGTCCAGGCGCCAGAGGGTGCGCGCGTCGCCCCGCTGGTGGTCGTCCGGGTCGGCGAAGCCGGCGCGGACCGCCGCGTGCATGGCCTGCGGGGAGGCGAGGAGTTTGCGGGCACCTCGACGGGCCGGGTTGACGCGGAACCGGGTGAGGTACATGGTCAGCCTCCCAGCAGACTCAGCGGATCATGATCGAGGGCTCCGGCCCGCTCGGGGTTGTCGTTGTCAACGTCGACGTGCCCGCGGATCACCGACCGCCAGCTGTGCTCGCGGTGCGCGGGGTCGAAGCTGACCGGCTCGTCCGGTACGGTCTCGTGGCTCGACTCGCCGGGGCGGGCGTCGCGGATGATCTCCAGCCGTACCGTCCGGGCGGCACGCCGCTTGTACCAGTTGGCGGCCAACCACGGCCAGCCGCTCAGCGCGCCGTCGAGGGTGTCCTCGTGGACACCGAGGCTGATTCGGCCGGCGGGTGGGCACGACCGGCGCCCGAGGTAGAGCGGGAACCGTGGCCGGTCCAGCGCCTCGGCCAGCCCGTCGAGCAGGTCGCGGTCGCCGCTCACCGCGGCGAGGAAGACCGCGTCGGACAGGTAGAACCGGTACGTCAGGGGCATGCTCTTGCGGCCGTCGAGCGTACGTGCCGTCTGGAAGTCACGCAGGATCTGGCCGGGCTGGTCGACGCGTACGCCGAATTCGAGCTGGAGCAACTCGGTCAACGGCTCGGTTCGCCGCATGCCTTTGGCGGCGGCCAGCATGCCGAGCACGCCACTCTTGGTGGGTGCGACCTCCGTGCCCCGCCGGGCGAACCGGCTGGACGAGCCCCAGGCCTGCAACGGCCCGGCCAGCCGTAGCAACAGGACCGTCATGCCGGCTGCCCGAGCGCCACCGCGACCTGGTCGCCCACGGCGCTGATCAGTTCGTCGATGGTGACCGCCTTGCCGAGGTCGGCGAGCACGGCGGTCTGGGCGCCCACCTGGGTGACCCAGCTACTCACCGGACGTTCCCCGTACGCGGCCTCGACGGCGGTCGTGTACTGCGCCAGCATGGCCGCGGCGGTCGCCACCCGGCCCGCCCCGGCCGTCTCCCGTACCGGCGTCTCGAACGCCCCCACGAGGTTGATCGGTTGGGTGTCCCGGACCCGGACGAGGACGGCGTCGGGCAGCGTCCGGTTGGCGAAGGTGTTCTGCTTGCCGGTCGGCATGCTGCGCACGAACGCGGTGAGGAAGGCCTCGACGGCCGCCCGGGTCGCCGCGCCGTCGCCGAGCGTACGGTGCAGCGCGTCCACGTCGATGGTCGCGTAGCGGTACAGCGTGGCGGAGTTGAACTCGATGGTGCCGATCATGCCCGCGCCGGCCTGGTCGGCGTCCTCCTTGCGGTCGTCGACCGCGGTGAAGTAGTCGAACTCGGTCTCCACCGCGTGGACGCTGATGGCGTGCGCGACCTGGCAGGCGGCGTCCACGTTGATGTCGGTCATGTCGGCCACCATCCGGCCGAACATGGCGATGTCCACGGAATGGTCCTGGTTGGCCAGCGCCTTGAGCCGGGCCTTGTCCAGGGCCGTGCCCCGGTGCGCCGCGACCGCCTCGGCGGCCAGGTTGTCCAGCTGGCGGTGGCTCAGGAACAGCAGGTACTTCGATTCGAAGTCCTTGGCGCCCTTTTTCTTGTCGGCCTTGCCGAAGCCGAGGGTCGCGAAGACGTCGGTGGCGAGGCCGGACGCCTCGTCGGCGGTGACGCCGGGATCGAGGACCTGGATGCGCCGCGCCAGCGACTCGCCCACCTGCAGGGTGCGCTGTCCCAGCTGAGCCTCGGCCAGCAGCCCGCCGAAGGCGACCCGGATGGCGCGCTTCCACGCCTGGCTGGAGACCCGCGCGCGGCGTACCCCGCCGTAGATCGCGGTCTTCGGGGAACCCGTGTCGTCGCGGTTGAGGTTGCTCGGCGGCACGGTCTGCAGCGCGTAGACGTCGATGATGGTGCGGGTCATGATCCGTTCTCCTCCGGTGCGTCGTCGGTCGTCGGGTTGTTCTCGGGCCGGCTGTGAGCGCGGCTGCGGTAGAAGTCGCGGCCCCACGCCGCCCGGATCCGGGCCGGGCCGGTCGGCGTGCGCAGGGCCACCAGGTCCTCGGCCAACCGGCCGTAGTCGAGCGGGATCTCCGCGCCGCGCAGCATGGTGACCAGGCCGCGCAGGTGGTAGATCACTTCCGGGTACGCGCTGGCGGTGCCCAGCGCGGCGAACCGGCGACGCACACCCTCGGGCGAGTCGCTGCGGGCCAGCAGCGTCGCGACCGCGGCGCCCAGCCCGGTGCCCGGCACGTGCATCGGTCGGCGCTGGGATTGCTGGTGCAGGGCGTAGAGGGTGACCGCGTCGTGGACCGCGTACTCGGTGTCGGCGGGGCGGTCGGCCGGCACGAAGCCGAGGATCTCGTCCGGGACGCAGAGGTAGCGCTCCAGCGTGTAGTCGGAGCCGGGCTCGGCGCCGATGCCGCGACGGAGTCGGGCGAGCGCGCCGGTGGCCTCCGGATCGGGCGGTTGGCGCAGGACGCGGGCCTGCAGGCCGGCGACCACGCCGCCGGTGAACAGGGCCAGCGGGCCGGGCGGACGCATCCCCTTCGTGCGGACCGGCGGTTCGGCCGCGACGGTTGTCATGCTGCAACCTCCTCATTCTCGGTGGCCATGGGCAGGGCCTTGGCCAGGCCGGTACGGAACCACGCCTCGGCCTGGGAACTGGAAAAGCGCACCTCACGGCCCGCACGGTCCACGCCGGCCCGGCCTACCCAGGCGGTCGGCCCGGCCGCCTCGACCAGATCCGCGCCGACCCGGGCGATGGCCCGCCGGACCTGGCGCTGCCAGTTGGCGCGTTCCGTCGCCGGGGCGCTGTCCGGGCCGAGGCGGGCAAGCCAATCGCGAAACGCCCGGTCGAGCAGCGCGTACCCGCGCTCGGCGGCCCGGTCGCCCTCGCCGCTGGCGTCGGCGGTACCGCCGGCAGCGCGTACCAGGTTGGCCGCCAGGGTCCGCAGTGCCCACACGGCGGCGTCCGCGTCGGCGGCGGCGTCCACGGCCGTGGCCCGCAGCGGCGAGTCCTCCACGAGGAGCAGGACGTTCATGGTGAGCGAGTCGCCGAACACCTCGTCGATGACGGCCTGCTTGGCGCCGTACGTGATGCTGGTGGCCCGTGGGCGTACCCGGAACTGTTTGTCGACGGTGCCGTTGAGGGTCAGCCGGGCCAGCCACCGGATCACGAGCGGCGACAAGCGCTGCGGTGGCTCACTCCCCTCGGGGGCGGCCGGCGGCAGCAGGGTCTGCAGGCCGCGCCACAGCGACCGGGTGTGGTCGTGTGGCCGGGGAAGGTACACCGGAACGCGTTTCTGCTCCTTCTCGCGCGGCGCGCTGCGGCCCCAGACGCTCATCGGCTCCAGCAGGTGCCGGTCCTGCCAGTCGATCGGATCGCCGTAGGAGATCATCGCCCCGGTGATGCCGGCGCGGTCGCCGAACAGCCGGATCCTCCTGGCCTGCCAGGTGTAGAGGCCGAGCACCCCGTACGGCCCGCGCGAGGTGGCCGGCTCCTCGGTCGCGGTCAGCGGCGCGCGCTCCCACGCCGGCAGGTCGCGCTCGTCGTCGCTCAACCAGTCCGGCGCTGTCGGGATAAGGTTGAGCAGCAGGGTTTCCCGCAGGTCCGTGCCTTCCAGGTGCACACCGCCGAGGGAGCCGAGCGGACCCACGCCCAACGGGTACGCCTTGCCGCCCTTGAGGCGCGGGTCACCGACCGCGCCGGTCTTGATGCCGGACGGGTCGTACGCCTGGCAGTGCACCAACCAGCGCGCCGCCTCGGCCGGCGTGATCATCTTCATGCCGGCGGCGGCCCGGTTGGTCAGGAAGGGCAGCCCGTTGGGCACGTCGGCGATGAGCCGCTCCAGCCCGAAGCTCGTCTGCTTGCCGGCGCGAAGGTCGGCGACCTGGTAGAACGGCTGC
>JAEZGP010000306.1 GCA_023437285.1 Actinomycetes bacterium
CGACGCCGACGTCGTCGGTCGAGGCCGTCCACCGCACCGAGACGTCCCGGTTGCAGTTCACCGACACCGACAGCCCGGTCGGCACACTGGGCGGCGTGGTGTCCACCAGGGCCGTGGTGGGCACGGCGCTCCCCGCCTGCGCGGCCTGTGCAAACATGATCGTGAGAAAGGCTAGGACCGTGGCCAATGCTGCGCCAACGGCCGGGACGGCTGGCCTTTTGAGCATGGAGTCTCCTCACACTCGCATCAGTGAAGGCCAGCTCACCCGACGGGCTTCGTTGATATTGAAGCAGCGATGCGGCTCGACTTTCAACTGGCCGGCACGCCGTGCGTGGCACAGCGGTCGCGGGTAGCCTGCAGGCGCCGCAGAAGGACGACCATGAACCGGCGGCTCAGCTCGTACCCGAGCGCCGGCTCGCGGTCGCACAGGCGGCGTACGCCCTGCGCGTCGAACTCGATGGCCTGCGTCGGCGCGACCGCGATGGCCCCGAAGTGCCACGTGTACGGCGGGAACAGCCACGACCAGCCGACGACCTCACCGGCGCCGAGCGTGTCGACGACCGCGTCCCCGCCGTCCGGCGCGGTGGTGTCGATGTCGACCTGGCCACTGATGATGAGCCAGAAGTGGCGGGCCGGGCGGTCGGCGTGGAACAACCGGCCGCCGGCGTGCCGGGCCGAGCGGCGGGCCTGCAGGGACAGCGGCTCCAGCCATTCGTCCGGGATGCCGTCCAGGAACGGGTGCTCGGCGAGCAGGTCCTGCATTGTTTTCATGGTGCCTCCTCAGCCCACAAAGGTGCGTACCGCCGCCGTCAGGGCGGCCAGGCCCTGCTTCGCGTCGGCGAAGTACATGGTGGTCTTCGGGTCGGTGTAGAGCTCGTTGTCGAGGCCCGCGTACCCGTGGCCCAGCGAACGCTTGATCACCACGACGCTGCGGGCGTGGTCGACGTCGAGGATCGGCATGCCGGAGATGGGGTTGCCGGTCCGGCGGGCCGCCGGGTTGGTCACGTCGTTCGCGCCGACGACGAGGGCCACGTCGGCGCGGGCGAACTCGCCATTGGCCTCCTCCATCTCGATGAGCTGTGGGTACGGCACGTTCGCCTCGGCCAGCAGGACGTTCATGTGGCCGGGCATGCGGCCGGCGACCGGGTGCACGGCGTAGGTCACCTCGACGCCGTGGCCGGTCAGCAGCTGGGCCAGGCCGGCCATCTCGTGCTGGGCCTGGGCGGCGGCCAGCCCGTATCCGGGCACGACGATCACCTTGCTGGCGTACGCCAACTGGATGGCCACGTCGTCGGCGGACCCCGAGCGCACCGTGCCCTGCCCGGCATCCGCGCTGGCCGCGGCGTCGTCGGCCGTACCGAAACCACCGATGATGATGTTGGTGATGGAGCGGTTCATGGCGTCGGCCATCAGCTTGGTCAGGATGGCGCCCGAGGCGCCGACCAACGCACCGGCGATGATCAGGATGGTCTGGCCGAGGACGAACCCGGCCATGGCGACCGCCGTACCGGTGAAGGCGTTGAGCAGCGAGATGACCACCGGCATGTCGGCCCCGCCGATGGGCAGCACCATCGTGACGCCGAAGGCGAGCGCGCCGACCAAGAGCAGCACGAGGGCGACGGCGTTGTCGGGCCGCAGGGCCAGCCATGCGCCCGAGCCCAGCGTGAGGGCCGCGATGACGATGTTGACCACCCGCGCGCCGGGGAACACGATCGGCGCGCCGGACACGAGGCCCTGCAGCTTGGCGGCGGCCAGCAGCGAGCCGGTGAACGTCACGGCGCCGATGGCGATGTCGATGCTGGCCGGCACGCCGACCCGTACGGGGACCGCGTGCGCGCCGATCAGGTCGCTGACCGCGAGCAGCGCCGCCGCCCCGCCGCCGACCGCGTTGAATAGGCTGACCAGCTGCGGCATGGCCGTCATGCGGACCGACCGCGCCGCGTAGAGGCCGGCGACCGACCCCGTGGCGAGGCCCGCGAACAGCACGGCCCAGCCGGTGACCGTGATCGTGGCGTGGCGGGCGATGACCACGCCGGTCGCCACGACCGCGACGCCCATCGCCCCGGCGGAGAGCAGGTTGCCGCGCCGGGCCGTGGCCGGGTGGTTCATCAGCCGCAGGCCGAGCACGAAGCACGCGGCGGCGGCGAGCAGCACGTACTGGATGGCGGTGTCCATCGCTCAGCCCTGCTTACGGGAGCTGCGGAACATGTGCAGCATCCGGTCGGTGACGACGTAGCCGCCCACGACGTTCATGGCGCCGAAGGCGACGGCGAAGAACGCCAGGACGTACCCGAGGGTGTCGTTGGCGGTGGCCGCGATGGCCATGGCGCCGACCAGGACCACGCCGTGGATCGAGTTGGCGCCGGACATCAGCGGGGTGTGCAGGGTCGCCGGCACCTTGCTGATCACCTCGACGCCGACCAGCAGGCTCAGCACGAAGATGGTCACGGCCGTCAGCAGGTCCAGGCTCATCGGGCTCCTCCGTCGTGGGTGACTCCGTCGTGGGTGACTCCGTCGTGGGTGACGACGAGCGCCGAGGTGATCTCGTCGGTGAGGTCGATGTTGAGCGCGCCGTCGCGCAGCAGGTGCGCCAGTACGGCGGTGATGTTGCGGGAGTACGCCGTGGACGCGGCCGGGGCCATGGTGGCGGGCAGGTTGCCGGCGCCGATGACGGTGACCCCGTTGTCGGTGACCACGGTGGTGTCCGGCACGGAACCGGCCACGTTGCCGCCCAGCGGCCCGGCGGCCAGGTCGACGACGACCGCGCCGGCCCGCATGAGCTTGACGGTGTCCTCGGTGACGAGCACGGGTGGCCGCCCGCCGGGCACCTGGGCGGTGGTGATGACGACGTCGGCGCGGGCGATGTGCTCGGCGAGCGCGGCCTGCTGCGCGCGGCCCTCCTCCTCGGTCAGGGCCCGGGCGTACCCGCCGTCGCCGGACCCGCTCGCCGCCCCGGGCAGGTCGACGAACCGGGCGCCGAGCGACTCGACCTCCCCGCGGGCCTGCGGCCGCACGTCGTACGCGCTGACGACCGCGCCGAGGCGCCGGGCCGTACCGATGGCCTGCAGCCCGGCCACCCCCGTGCCGAGCACGAGGACCCCGGCCGGCCGGATCGTGCCGGCGGCCGTGGTGAGCAGCGGAAAGAACCCTCCGTACGCCGTCGCGGCGACCAGTGCCGCCTTGTACCCGGCGACGCTGGCCTGCGAGGTCAGGGCGTCCATGGGCTGGGCTCGGCTCAGCGTGCGCGGCAGCCGGTCGAGGCTGACCGCCGTGACCCCGGCGGCCGCCCACGCGGCCACGTCGTCGGGCCGCCGTTGCGGCTGGAGCAGGCCGACCAGCGCCTGCCCGGCGCGCAGCGCGTCGGCTGGCGGGTGTACGCACACGATGATGTCGGCGGTCGCGATAACCTCCGCCCGGCTCGCGAGGCGCGCGCCGGCCTGCGCGTACGCGTCGTCGTCGAACCACGCCTGCGCGCCGGCGCCGGTTTGCACGACCACGCCGGTGGGCAGCCGCGATATGACGCCGGGCACGAGGGCGACCCGGCGTTCGCCCGGCGTCTCCTCCCGCACCACCCCGACCGTCAGCTCTGACATGCCGTCCCCTCTCCTCGCCCGCCCAGGCTCCGCCCGCGCCGGTGGGCCGGCACAGGGCCGAAGGTCAGGGCCGGCGGGACGAAGGCCCCTGCCTCCTCGTGCGGTACCACCCCTACGGTAAGGGCATGTACCAGGTGCGCGTACACGGCCGACGCGGCCAGGCGACGCTGGGCACCGCGCGGATCCTCGCGGCGGCGGCCACTATGGACGGTTGGCACGCGTGGGTGGCGTCGGGCGTCGAGCCGGTCCACGCCGGTTCCCCCACGGTCGCCTACGTGGGGCTGCACCACGAAGACGGGCAGCGTACGGCCGCCACGCAGTACGACGCGGTGATCGTGCAGGACCCGACCCTGCTGTACGAGACGGATGTCCTCGCCCGGCTGCGGCCCTGCGGCCTCGCGCTACTCAACGGCGAGTCCACCTGGCAGCAGTTCGGGCTCGCCGACCGGGTCGCGCACCTGGCACCCGCCCGGGTACTGGCGGTGCCAGCCGCGCGGCTGGTGCCCGGGCACGTGTGGCCGGGCGGCGTGAACGCGGCCCTGTTGGGCGCGTTCGCGGCGGCCAGCGGGCTGGTCTCCCCCGCCGCCGTGGCCGCAGCGATCTCGGCAAGCGTGGTCGCCCGCGCCGCGGCCGATCACGTGGTGGCCGCGCGCCGCGCCCACGACCACGTGCTCGACCAGTTGGATCGGCTTGCGCTCGCGGTGCCGGCCTGACGGGTCTCGGCTGAGTCGGCTTGCGGTCGCGGTGCCCGCCTGACAGCTTTGAGCTGGTGCGCAGACATCCGATCCTCGTCGTGATCAGCGGGCCGGCCGGCGCTGGCAAGACGACGCTCGCGCACCGGCTCGCCCGCCGCATCGGCTGCCCGGCGATCTGCCGTGACGAGATCAAGGAGGGCATGGTCCACACCACCGGCGATTTCGTCCCCTCCCCCGGCGACGAGTTGACGATGCGCACCCTGCCGACGTTCTTCGAGGTGCTGCGCGTCCTGGTGGCCGCCGGCGTGACGACGGTCGCCGACGCGGCCTTCCAGGACAAGGTCTGGCGGCCGCACCTGCAACCGCTGACGCGGCTCGCTGACCTCCGCGTGATCCACTGCCACGTGCCCGCCGGCACGGCGTACGCCCGGATCCGTCGCCGCCAGGCGGAGAACCCGACGCGCCGGGCCCACGTCGACACGCCGCTCGCCGACCCGCAGGTGCAGACGGCCGCCCACAACGGCTTCGACCGCGTCCGCCTCGACGTGCCCGAACTCGAGGTCGACACCAGCGACGGCTACCGCCCGAGCCTCGACGAGATCGTCGCGTTCGCGTCCAACCCCGCCCGGTGACAGCGGTGATGTGCCCCATATGGCCGACGGACAGGATGCTCAGCCAGGCGAGTCCGAGTCACACATAGCTGGATTCCTAGTTGAGCCGCCGTGGCGAGCCTTTGACCAGGACCGTGGTGCCGGAGTTCAAACGACCATCACGAAGTCGATTCGCCGGGCGATCTTGGGGGCAAAGTCCACTTATAAGTGGGTTTTGCCCCCAAGATCTGACAGGAGGTGTCAAGCCAAGGCAGCTACCCGGGAGGCGTCAGGCCAGGGCGATGTAGAGGCGATGGCCGGTCGGGCGGTAGCCGACGCGTTCGTACACCCGCCAGGACTCCTCGCCGGAGGCCTCCAGCCAGGCGATCTCCGTACCGCCGGCGAACAGCCGGCCGGTGACGCCGACGGTGATCGCCCCCGCCAACCCGCGACGGCGGTACGGGGTACGCACGGCGATGCCGGCCACCTCGCTGACCCCGCCGCTGGGCGGCACGGCCTGCCCGCCGCCGGCGCAGGTGCCGTCGCCGGCCACGGCCATGAGGGTGACCCCGCCCCGCGCCTGCAGGCGCGCCATCCGGGCC
>JAEZGP010000363.1 GCA_023437285.1 Actinomycetes bacterium
GGCTGGGTGAACACGACAGGCGGGGCGGAAAGGTTGGCAGGTGACAATGGCTGAGCCGCCGGGCGGGACAAGCGGTGGTCCCACCGTTCTGCGCATGCTCCTCGGCGCCCATCTGCGCCGGCTGCGCGAGGCCGCGGACGTCAGCCGCGAGGACGCCGGCTGGGAGATCCGCTCCTCGGAGTCGAAGATCAGCCGCATGGAGCTGGGACGCGTCAGCTTCAAGGAGCGCGACGTCGCCGACCTGCTCACCCTCTACGGGCTCGATGACGACGACGAACGCAACCGCCTGCTCACCCTCGCCCGCGAGGCGAACAACCCCGGCTGGTGGCACCGCTACGGCGACGTGCTGCCCAACTGGTTCCAGTCCTACCTTGGCCTGGAGGCGTCCGCGTCGCTCATCCGCACCTACGAGGTGCAGTTCATCCCGGGCCTGTTGCAGACCCCGGAGTACGCGCGGGGCGTGATCCTGCTCGGCAACGCCACGGCCAAGCCGGAGGACGTCGACCGGCGGGTGACCCTGCGCATCAAGCGCCAGGACCTGCTGACCCGCCCCGACCCGCCACAGATCTGGGCGGTCGTCGACGAAGCGGCGCTGCGGCGCCCGATCGGCGGTCCCGAGGTCATGCGGGGCCAGCTCGAGGCGCTGCTGTCGGCGACGAAGCTGCCCAACATCCGCCTTCAGGTGATCCCGTTCCGGGCCGGCGGGCACGCCGCGGCCGGCGGCGCCTTCTCCATCCTGCGCTTCCCCGACCAGGACCTGCCCGACGTCGTCTATGTCGAGCAGCTCACCAGCGCGCTCTACCTCGACAAGCGCGACGACGTCGACCACTACGCCGAGGCGATGGAGCGGCTGTGCGTGGAGGCCGAGCCGCCGACGCGCACCACTGAGATCCTCGAGGGCATCCTGCGGGACCTGCCGGCCTGACCTGCGGACCGGCGCGCCGGCCGGGCCGCCGTAGACTCGGGAGCAGGCACTCGCCGTGCCCCGCCCGTACTCGGAGATCATCGTGACGCAGTCGACCCCCGGCGCCCGCAACACCCGCCAGCGCGGCGAGGTCCTCGCGCTGATGGCGGAAACCGATGACTTCCGCAGCGCGCAGCAGTTGCACCGGGCGTTGTGTGAGCGGGGCGCCAGCGTCGGGCTGACCACCGTGTACCGGACGTTGCAGCTGCTGGTCGACGCCGACGAGGTCGACACCATGCGGCTGCCCTCCGGCGAGCAGCTCTACCGTCGCTGCGGGCAGTCGCACCACCATCACCTCGTCTGCCGCGGCTGCGGCACCACCGTCGAGGTCGAGGGCCCCACCGTGGAACGGTGGACCGACCGCATCGCGGCCGAGCACGGCTTCACCGACGTCAGCCACACCCTGGAGATCTTCGGCACCTGCCCGCGCTGCGCCGACAACGTCTAGCGCTGTCCAACCGCGTCCAGGATCACCGGCCGCGCACGCCCGCGTGCCCCACCATAGGGACAACGCCGGTGCCGACACGTCACCCGTGGTCGGTACCGGCTCCGACACCTGGCCGGAGCGTCCCAGTCCGGCCAGGTGTCGGACACTGGACCACGGCGGGCCGGGCACGACGCGTGACGTCCCCACTACGCTGGCCGCATCGATATAGCTAAGGATTTCGCGCGCCGCGTCGACGCCGTGCACACCCTCGGCGACCTCGCTGGCGTGCTGCGTGACCTGCGCCGCAGACACGCGCGCCGCACCGGTGGGGCGCCGTTGTCCTACCGCGAACTGGCGGCCGCGGCGGGGTGGTCGCACGGCATCATCGGCGAGTACCTCGCGGGCCGCGTCCTGCCGCCCACCGACCGGTTCGACGTGCTCGTACGCCTCCTCGGCGCGTCCCCGGCGGAGCAGGGCGCCCTGGCCACCGCGCGCGATCGGGTGGAGGAGACCCGCCGCCAGGCCCTGGCCGCCCCACTGACCGGGCCGGTCCCCCGCCAACTGCCCGCCGAGGTGAGCGGATTCACCGGCCGCCAGCAGGAACTGGCCACCCTCGACGCGCTGCTCGGGCCGGCGGCGGCGGGCGAGTCCGGGCCGGCGGCCCCGGTCGTCGTCACGGCCGTGGCCGGCACCGCCGGGGTCGGCAAGACCACGCTCGCGGTGCGCTGGGCACACCACGCCGCCGACCGGTTCCCCGACGGGCAGCTCTACCTGGACCTGCGCGGCTACGACCCGGACCGCCCGATCGATCCGACCGGCGCGCTCGCCACGCTGCTCAACGGGCTCGGCGTCAACGCCACCGACCTGCCGACCGACCTGGCGGGCCGGGCCGCGCTCTACCGCACCATGCTGTCCGGCCGGCGGATGCTCATCGTCCTGGACAACGCGGCCACGCCCGACCAGGTGCGTCCGCTGCTGCCCGGCTCGGCCACCTGCCGCACCGTGGTCACCAGTCGCGACAGCCTCGCCGGCCTGGTCGCCCGCGACGGTGCCCGACGGCTCGACCTCGACCTGCTCACCGCCGCCGAGGCCGTCGCGCTGCTGCGTACGCTCGTGGGCCAGCGGGTCGACGACGAGCCGCAGGCGGCCGCGGACCTCGCCGAGCGCTGTGCCCGCCTGCCGTTGGCGCTGCGCATCGCCGCCGAACGCGCCGTCGCCTCGCCCGGCCGCCCGCTCGCCGAACTCGCCGACGACCTGCGCGACGCAA
>JAEZGP010000438.1 GCA_023437285.1 Actinomycetes bacterium
CCAGCCGGGCCACGGTCACGTCGCTGCGCAGCCGGCCGTCGGCGTCGAGCAGCAGTGTGTAGGTGACCGAGCCGACCGGCTTGTCCACGGTGCCGGTCGTGAGCCAGCGCAGCAGCGCGGTGGCGCCCGGCCCGGTGACCGCCAGGCGGCGCAGCGGGGTCATGTCGTAGAGGGCGACCGCCGACCGGGTGTGCAGCGCCTCCGCGCCGACGATCGGTGACCAGTGCCGGGCCGCCCACGCGTTGGGCGTCGGCACGGCGTAGCGGTCGAGCAGGCCGGCGTTCGCCTCGAACCACTGTGGACGCTCGTAGCCGCCGGCCTCCAGGAAGTACCCGCCCAGCTCCTGGTGGCGTGGGTGGAACGGGCTCGTGCGCATGGGCCGCAGCTCGACGGCCGGGTCGAGCGGATGCAGCACGTCGTACACCTCGACGTAGTTGCGCTTGTTCCTCGTTTCGACGTAGACCGGCCCCAGCTGGTAGGGCTCGAAGCGGTTCACGTCGCACTCGTGCAGCGCGAACGACTCGCTGCGGCCCTCCACCAGCCATTCGGCGACGGCCCGGCCGACGCCGGCCGAGTGGGTCACCCACACGGCCTCGGCCACCCAGAACCCGGCGACGTCGCGCGCCTCCCCGAGCAGCGGCATGTTGTCCGGGGTGAACGAGAACAGCCCGTTGATGCCCTCGGCGACCCCCGCGTCGCGCAGCGCGGGGATCAGCGACTGCGCGTCGGCCCAGCCGGGGGCGAAGTCGTCGGGCGTGAAGTCCAGCTCCGAACCGGTGATGTCCTCCGGGGCGACCGGGATCGGGTCGTGGCCGTAGTAGCCGACGCCGAGCCGGTCGAAGCGCTCCCGCAGGTACAGGTCGGCGCCCTGGTGGCGCAGGATCGGGCGGGTCGCCTCACTGGTCGGGTGCAGGCCCGGCAGCGGGGTCGACCAGGCGAGCTGGTGCGCCAGGGGCGTCAACGGCAGGGTGACCCCGACCATGGCCGCGACGAGCGGACCCCAGATGCCGGCCGCGCAGACCACGATGTCGGCCGGCAGGTCGCCCTGGTCGGTGACGACGGCGGTCACCCGGGGCCGACCGTTGCCGCCCAGGTCGCTGTCGGTGGTGGTGCGGATGTCGAGCACCCGGTGCCGGTCGAGCACCCGCACGCCCCGCTGCCGCGCGCGGTCGAGCTGGGCAGCGACCGCGTCGACGGCGTGGACGAGCCCGTCCGACGGCACGTACAGCCCGCCCAGCACGACGGACGGGTCGAGCAGGTCGTGTTTCTCGACCGTCTCGGCGGCGTCGAGCACGTGCGACAACAGGCCCCAGGAGGTGGCCCAGCCGTGCCGCCGGTGCAGCTCCGCGAGCCGCTCGCTCGTCGTGGCGACCTCAAGACTGCCGGTACGGGTGAAGCACGGCCGCCCCTCGTACGACATGGCGCCGAGCTTCTCCACGGTGTAGCGCGCCAGCCGGGTCATGGTCTTGGCGCTGTTGACCTGGAACACCAGCCCGGGTGCGTGCGAAGAGGACCCGCCGGGCCTGGGCAGCGCGCCCTGGTCGACGACGGTCACGTCCGTCCACCCGCGCACGGACAGCTCGTCGGCCAGCGCCGCCCCGACCACCCCGGCGCCCACGATGACTACCTTCACCGCCCGCCCTCCCGGGCGTGAGGCGCCCTGAGCAACACGTGCGTATGCCGCAACAAGCCTCCCGGCCACCCACCGGCCCTGTCAACGCCCCGGTGGTGAAGGTCCGGCGCCGACGCCGGCCTCAGTCCTTCTTGCGGGATTTCCGGCGGGACTCGCGGTAGGCCGCGCGCTGTTCTTCGTTGTGGTCCGGGTCGATGAAGCTGCGGATCGTACGGGCCAGGCAGACCGCGCCCCACGGGCCGATCACCCAGATGGGCCAGAAGTACTGCCAGTGCCAGCCGTCGCCGGCGGCGGACGAGGCCGCCCAGACGCCGGTGCAGATGACGGACGTGGCCAGCCAGGAGCCCCACATGCCGGCGAGCCAGCGCCGGGGCGGGTCGGCGTGAGCGGCGCCGGCCCCGGCCGGCTCGGCGGCGGATGCTCGTGGGGAGAGCTGCGAACGGGCCTCCGGCGCGACCGGCGGCAGGTCGTCGAGCAGGCCGTCGAGGTCGCCGTACGTCCTGGCGGCGTACGCCTTCCGCAGGCGTTCGTCGTACTCGTGCAGGTCGAGGCGGCCCTCGTTGAGCGCCTCCTGGAGGCGGTCGGCGACGGCCTGCCGGTCGGCGTCGGCGGCCCGCATTCTCGCTCGTTCGTCCACGCCATGAGCATGCCACCAACGGGCGAGGGCCGGTCGCCCGTCACGGCGACCGGCCCGTACCCGTAATGACCTATTTCAGCCAGGCGGCGACCTTGTCGGGATTCGCGTCCACCCACTTCTTGGCCGCGTCCTCGTAGCTCACCTTCTTGGAGATGTCGATGGCGACCGAGTTCTGGTCGTCGTTGGTCCACTGGAAGTTCTTGATCAGGTTCACCGCGGGGCTGGCCGAGTCGGCGAACTTCTTGCTCACGATCTTGTCCAGGTCGTACGGCTGGTAGTCGCAGGCGACCTTCTTCGCGTCCGCGTCACAGCCCGGGGTGTACGGGGGCAGGTTCACGTGCTTGAGCGCGACCTCGGACAGGAACCACTGCGGCTCGTAGAAGTACCCGATGAGCCACTGCTTCTGCTCCTCGGCCTTCTTGAACGCCGCGATCAGGGCGTCCTCACTGCCGGCGTAGACCACCTTGAAGTTGAGGCCCAGGTTCTTCACCAGCGCCTCGTCGTTGGTGACGTACGACGGGTCGCCGTCGAGTAACTGGCCCTTGCCGCCCGACTCCGAGGTGGCGAACTTGTCGGCGTACTTGTTGAGGTTCTTGTAGTCGAGAACGTCCGGGTACTCCTTGGCCAGCCACGGCGGCACGTACCAGCCGATGATGCCCTTGTTGCCCGTCAGGCCGCTCTCGACCGCGACCTTCTGCTGCTCGATGTACTTCTGCTTGAGGTCGTTGTGGCCCCAGTTCTCGAGGATGACGTCGACCTGGCCGTTGGCGAAGCCCTGCCAGGACACCTCCTCGGTCAGTTCCTTGAGGGTGACCGTGCAGCCCAGCTTCGTCTTGGCGACGTACTGCACGACGGCCGCGTTCGCCTCGTAGCCGACCCACGGGTTGACCGCGATCGTGAACGAGCCGCACGGGGCGGCGCTCGCCGAGGTCGGTGCCTCCGTCTGTTCGATCTTCTTGCCGCAGCCGGCGAGCACCAGGGCCGCCACGGTGGCACCTGCCACCGCGGTGGCCCAGCGTGTACCTACCTTCACCTCACGCATCTCCTTGTGTTGTGGACAGGGGGCTGTGGTTGGGACGTCGTTGCCGCGCGGCGGCACCCTGCGCGATGCGGTCCAACATGAGTCCCAGCAGGACGATCGCGAACCCGGCCGCCAGGCCCTTGCCGAACACCCGGTTCTGCACCAGGCCCGCCACGACGAGGTAGCCCAGGGCCCCGGCGCCGACGAGGCCGCCCACGACGACCATCGACAGCACGTAGTTGAGGCCCTGGTTCGCGGCGAGCGCGACCGCGCGTACGGCCAGCGGCAACTGGACCTTGGTGACGATCTGCCGGGCGGTCGCGCCGCTCGCGGTGGCCGCCTCGACGACCGTGGCGGGCACCTCGCGGAGGCCGGCGGCGATCAGCTTGATGGCGACGGGGGCGGCGAAGACGACGGCCGCGACGATCGCGGTGAACCGGGTGGGGTCGAACAGGGCCACGCACGGCACGAGGTAGACGAACGCGGGCATGACCTGCGCCGCGTCCAGTACGGGCCGCAGCAGCCGGTCGGCCCGGTCGCTGCGGCCGAGCCAGACGCCGAAGACCAGCCCCACGGCCAGCACCAGGGCCGTCGCGATCAGGGTGATGGTCAGCGTCTGCATGGACGCCTCCCACAACCCGGTCGCGATGATCAGGCCCAGGCAGGCGGCCACGATCGGCAGGGTGCGTGGGCCCGCGACGAGCCAGGTGAGGGCCAGCGCGGCGGCGGCGACCAGCCACCACGGCGACTGGGTGAGCAGCGCCTCCAGCGGGTTGATCAGCCCGTACGTGACGGCGTCCTTCACCGCGCCGGTCACGTCGACGAACGTCAGGCGTACCCATTCGGCGGCGCCGTTCACGCCGTCGGCCAGCGGGCTGCCCAGGTAGCCGCCCACGGTCGGGCCGGGGAACAGGGCCGCCCAGTAGAACGTGTACGACAGGTACGCTGCGACGGCGGCGCCGACGAC
>JAEZGP010000507.1 GCA_023437285.1 Actinomycetes bacterium
CCGCCAGCCGGCGCGGGCCGAGGTCGCTCACCGGACCAGTACCTCGGACAGGGGGCGGCGGGGCGACGGCGCGCAGGGCGGGCCGTAGCCGATCCGGATGATGGCCTGCGGGTACCGGGTTGTGCCCGGCCCGCAGACCAGCGCACGCAACGCCGGGATCTCCAGCGGCTGCGTGAGCGGCGTGGTCGCCAACCCGCGTACGGTGGCCGTCAGCAACACCCGCTGCAGGGCCTGACCGGCACGCAACCACGCCTCCGGACCATCCGAACGGGTGCTGAGCACCGCGATCGTCGAGGCGTCCTCGAACCACTCCACCGGCCGGCGGCGCACCGGGTGCACCAGGCCGAAGTCGCGCAGGGGCATGCGTTCCGCCGCGCTCCACGGCCCGTACGCCTCGGGCGGTACGCCGTCGGTGCGGCCGTACTCCCAGCGGGTCCACCGGTCCAGCTCTTCCAGGTAGCGCGGCTGGGAGCGCCACCGCTGCTCGGCGAACCGGACGACCTCGAGCACCGCCTCGCGGGCCGGGCGGTCGGCGAGGGTCAGCTCGGCGTGCTCGGCCCGGGCCGCCCGCGCCAGCTCGTCGAGCATCCAGCCCTCGACGGGCACCTCGACGAAGGGGCGCCGGTTGGTGCGCCGGCGCGGGATCGCGCGGGCCAGGGCCGTCACGGTGTCGGAGCTGCCGACCCGGTCGCCCGCGCGCACGCCCGCGACCCGCGCGGCCTCGGGACCGTCCGGCAACGGGTACAGCAGGGCCTGGCGGCCGCGCGCGAGCATCGCCACGCGCAGGTTGAACACCGCCGCCCCCACGCTGATGAGCAGCTCTCGCCCGTACTCGTCAATGACGTCGACGCGGCGGCCGCGGTCGGCGAGCACCTCGACCCCCGCGGACGTGGGCCGGAACAGCCACGGCTGGGTGTTGAACAGGGACGGCGCGAGGATCGCGGCCTCCAGGCATTCGCGCAACAGCGGGCCGGGGTAGCCGTCCGGCGTGACGGACCAGCCGTGCACCGGCCGCAGCGTTCCCGTGGTCATGCCTCCACCTTGGTGCCGTGATCACGCGATCGACAGGCCGATACGACCTGACGCGTCGGGCCGTTCGGCCCGCGATGGTTTCGGACCGTCGGACCCGCGCGGTAGCGTCACGGGCAGACCTCGGGAGGCTGTCATGGGGGGCACCACCACCGGCACCGGCACGCTGTTGCGCTTCATGCTCCGCCGCGAGCGGCGCGGCCTGCCCTGGTGGCTGGTCGGCGTCGCGTTCATCGTGGGCTACCAGTCGGTGGGCAGCCAGAGCCTCTATGACACCCCGGAAAAGCTCGCCCGGCTGCGCCAGACCCTCGGCGCCAACCCCGCGATGCTCGCGATGAGCGGCCCCGAGGAGCTGCTCGCCACCATCGGCGGCGAGGTGGTCTTCGAAATCTTCTCGTACGCGGCGGTGCTCGTCGCCCTGATGAGCATGTTCCTGATCGGCCGCCACACGCGCACCGACGAGGAGACGGGCCGCGCCGAGCTGATCCGCTCGTCGTGCGTGGGTCGCGACGCGACGCTGGTCGCCGCGCTGATCCTCGCCGGCCTCGCCAACGCGGCCGTGGCCGTGGTCACCTTCGCCGCGACGTCGCTGACCGGCCTGCCCGTCGCGGGCAGCGCGCTGCTCGCGCTCGCCCTGGCCGGGGTGGGCCTCACGTTCGCCGGGCTCGCCGCCGTCGCCGCCCAGATCTTCGAAAACCCCCGCGCGGTGTACGCGGCCGTCGGCGGCGCCCTCGGCCTGGCCTACCTGCTGCGCGCGGCCGGCGACGCGGGCACGGAGGCCCTGTCGTGGTTGTCGCCGATCGGGTGGGGCCAGCAGACCCTGCCGTACGTCGGCAACCGGTGGTGGCCCCTGATCCTGCCGGCGCTGGCGACCGTGGGACTCGTGGCGCTCGCGATGACGCTCATGGCGCGGCGCGACTTCGCCGCCGGGTTCATCCGTACCCGGCCCGGGCCGCCGGCCGCACCGGCATCGCTGCGCTCCCCGCTCGGCCTGGCCTGGCGGCTGCACCGCGCCTCGCTCATCGGGTGGACGATCGGCCTGTTCGTGCTCGGCGCCGCGTACGGCTCGTTCGCCAACTCGATCGAGCAGTTCATCGCCGACAACCCGCAGGTCGCCGACTTCTTCCCCGGCGGCGTGGAGACGATCGTCGACTCGTACCTGACGTTCACCGCCCTGTTCGCGGCCCTGCTCGCCGCCGCGTACGGCGTGACCAGCACCCTACGTGCGCGCGGCGAGGAGAGCGCCGGCCGCGCCGAACCCGTCCTCGCCACCGCCACCAGCCGCTGGTCGTGGCTGGCCAGCCACGTCACGATCGCCATGGTGGGCACCGTCGTCACCCTCGCCGCGGCGGGCCTCGGCGAGGGCCTCACGTACGCGGCGAGCGTCGACGACCCCGCCCAGGTCCCGCGCGTCATGGGCATCGCGCTGCTCTACGTACCGGCCGTCTGGGCCACGGTCGCCGTCGCCGTCGCCGGCTTCGGCTGGCTGCCCCGCGCGGCGGCCGCCGCCGCCTGGCTCGCGGTCGGCTTCTGCGCCTTCATCGTGATCTTCGGCGACGCCATCGACCTGCCCGCGTGGCTCACCAACGCGTCGCCCTTCACCCACACCCCCCAGTACCCCCTGGAGCCCGTCACGGCCCCGCCCCTACTGGCCCTGATCGCCACCGCGGCCCTCATCGCCGCGACCGGCTTCCACGGCTTCCGCCGCCGCGACGTCACCTG
>JAEZGP010000521.1 GCA_023437285.1 Actinomycetes bacterium
ACGTGTGGCCGTCGGGGCCGCCGCCCGGCCGCGGGGCGACCCTCGTGCAGCGGCGCGGCCTCGACCCGCCCATCGCGATCCACCTCGGGTACTTCGACATGGCGTTGCAGTGCCCGCTCACTCTCGACGACGGCCCGGACGGCGCGCCCCGGGTCGTCGGCATGCTGTACGTGGCGGCCGACGAGACGGCCCTGATGGACCTGTCCCGCTCGGTGGAGGTCCTGGCGTCCCAGGCGGCCCTCGCGCTGGAGCGGCTCGCGCTCACCGCCGAGATCCACCGCCGCGACAGCGAGGAGTACTTCCGCACGCTCGTGCAGCACATGGCCGACGTGATCCTGATCTGCAACGAGAACGGCGTGGTGCGCTACGCGAGCCCGTCGGCGGCCAGCATCTTCGGCACGGTGGAGCTGGTCGGCGCGTTCCTCGACGACCTGGTCAACCCGGACGACAAGGGCCGGGTACGCCGGGCGTTGCAGCTGATCCGGCTGGGCGCCGAGCGCAGCGACACCGACGACTGGCAGGTGCTGCACACCGACGGCAGCCAGCTGCTCGTGGAGGCGTCGGCGCGCAACCTCACCACCGACCAGACCGTACGCGGCATCGTGTTCACGTTGCGCAACGTGACCGACCGGCGGCTGCTGGAGCGCGAGCTGATGCACCGGGCCTTCCACGACTCGCTGACCAGCCTGGCCAACCGGGTGCTGTTCGCCGACCGGGTCCACCAGGCCGTGAGCCGGGCCAACCCCGCCGACCCGACGGTGGTGGGGGTGCTCTTCATCGACCTCGACGACTTCAAGATCGTCAACGACACGCTGGGTCACGAGGTCGGCGACCGGCTGCTCGTCGCGGTGGGCCGCCGCCTGCAACTGCAGCTGCGTCCGAACGACACCGTGGCCCGGCTGGGCGGCGACGAGTTCGCCGTCCTCATCGGCGATGCCGTCGACGTGCCGCAGGTCGAGTACGCGGCCGAGCGGCTCTCCGCCGCGCTGCGCCAGCCGTTCCAGCTCGGCGGCGACCACGTCAACGTGAGCGCCAGCGTGGGCGTGGCCACGACGACGGAGGCGGCCACCGCCGAGGAGCTGCTGCGGCAGGCCGACCTGGCGCTGTACGTGGCGAAGGGCGCCGGCAAGGGCCAGTGGCGCCGGTACCAGGCCGACCTGCACCTGGCCGTACTCAACCGGCTGGAGCTGCGCGCCGCGCTCGACCAGGCCGTCGTCGACGGCGACTTCACCCTCCGGTACCAGCCGATCGTCGAGCTGGACACCGGGGCGCCCGCCGGGTTCGAGGCGCTCATCCGGTGGACGCACCGCAGCCGGGGACTCATCCCGCCCGGCGACTTCATCGAGGTGGCCGAGGAGAGCGGGCTCATCGTCCCCATCGGCACGTGGGTCATGCACAACGCGATGGCCCAGGCGGCCCAGTGGCACCGCGACTGGGCCGGCGGCACGCCCCCGTACGTCAGTGTGAACGTGTCCGTGCGGCAGGTGCGCAACGCGGGCTTCGCCGAGCAGGTCCACCGGGGCCTCGCCGCCTCGGGGCTGCCGCCCGGCGCGCTGGTCCTCGAGATCACCGAGAGCCTGCTGCTGCGCGACGACGAGCGGGTGTGGACGGACCTGGCCGCGCTGCGCGAGATCGGCGTACGGGTGGCCATCGACGACTTCGGCACCGGGTACTCGTCGCTGAGCTACCTGCGCCACGTCCCCGCCGACGTACTCAAGATCGACCGATCGTTCATCGACACCATGTCCACCTCGGAGCAGCAGCGCGCGCTCGTCGACGGCATCGTCCGGCTGGCGCACACGCTCGGGCTGCAGGTCGTCGCCGAGGGCGTGGAGCACCCCTCCGACCGGGTCCTGCTGCAGGCGATGGGGTGCCGGCTCGGGCAGGGCTACCTGTTCTCCGAGCCGCTGAGCTTCCCGGACGCCGTGGCCTGGCTGCGCCAGCGCGGTCCCGGTTGACATTCCGTACCAAGAGCGAGGAGTACCGCGTGCCTCATCTTCCCCCCACTCTGAACCCCGCCACCCGCTCGGCACCCGCCTGGAGCGACCTGGCGGGGTTGCGCACCACCAGCCCGATGTTCGACGCCGTGATCGACGAGATCGACGGCCGCCGCATCCGCGTCGGCGACGACTGGCTCGTCGACTACGCCTCCTGCAACTACCTCGGCCTGGACCTCGATGAGGAGGTCGCCCAGGCGATCCCGGAGCAGGTGCGCCGCTGGGGCACCCACCCGAGCTGGTCGCGGCTGCTGGGCAACCCGGCGCTGTACCCCCGCATCGAGGAGCGCACCGCCGCGCTGCTGGAGGCGCCGGACGTCCTCGTCCTGCCGACCATCACCCACATCCACCTGTCGGTGATCCCGGCGCTGGCCGGTCGCGGCACCATCCTGCTGGAGTCGCAGGCACACAAGACCATCTACGACGGCACGGTGATGGCCCGCGCGCAGGGCGCCACCACGCGCCGGTTCCGGACGGGCGACCTCGACCAGGTGGCCGACCTGCTGCGCGCCGCGCCGGCCGACGAGCCCCGGCTGGTCTGCGTCGACGGGGTCAACAGCATGACCGGCAACCTGCCCGACCTGCCCCGGCTGGCGCGGCTGTGCCGGGAGCACGGCGCGCTGCTCTACGTCGACGACGCGCACGGGTTCGGCGTGGTGGGCGAGCGCCACCCCGACGAGACGTCGCCGTACGGACGGCGCGGCAACGCGGTCGTGCGCCACCTGGGGGAGACCTACGACGGCGTGGTCCTCGTGGGCGGGTTCTCCAAGGCGTACTCGTCGTTGCTGGCATTCCTGGCGCTGCCGACCCACCTGAAGGACCACCTCAAGGTCGCGGCCGCGCCGTACCTGTACTCGGGCCCGTCGCCGGTGGCGTCGCTGGCCACGGTGCTGGCCGGGCTGGAGGTCAACGAGCGGCGCGGCGACCGGCTGCGCGAGCACCTGTGGGCGCTCACCGACCGGGTGCTGCGGCACGTGCGCGACCTGGGGCTGGACACCCCCAACCGCAGCGGGTTGCCGATCATCGAGCTGCCGCTGGCCGCCGGCGCGGACCTGGCGGAGACCTCGCGCGTACTCTGGCGGCGCGGCGTCTACGTGACGCTGGCGGCCTACCCGCTGGTGCCCCATGATCAGGTGGGCATCCGGGTGCAGCTCACCGCGGCGCATACCGCCGAGCAGGTCGACCAGCTCACCGCGGTGATCTCCGAGTTGGCCGGGCAGGGCCGGCTGCGGCTGCGACGGGAATGACCCCCGTCACGTACGCGGGCACCGTGCTTCGTGTAGAGTTCAGCTGGTTTTTTCGTATGTGGTTTACCTCCCGCATCCGGCGGGACGGCTGTGTCGCCTCCTTCAGGGAAGGCGGAGCCGCTGTTCGAAACAGACCAGCGGTCGCGTATCTGCGCGATCATCCCGATTCCAGCCACCTATGAAGGAGTTTTCAGATGGCTCAGGGAACAGTGAAGTGGTTCAACCCGGACAAGGGCTTCGGGTTCATCACCGTTGACGGCGGCGGCGCCGACGTCTTCGTCCACTTCACCGCGATCCAGTCCAACGGCTTCCGCACGCTGGAGGAGAACCAGCGCGTGGAGTTCAACATCACGCAGGGTCCGAAGGGTCCGCAGGCCGAGGCGGTCCGCGCGCTCTGATCCCAGGCGTCGAACGCCCCGCACCCGAGCCTCGGGTGCGGGGCGTTTCGTATGCCGGCCAGCTTCGTATGCCGGCCAGCTTCGTATGCCGGCCGGCTTCGTATGCCGGCCAGTTTTCTGTGCCAGCTAGCCCTGCGGCCGGAAGATCATCGTCGGGGCGTCGGACAGCACGGACGAGGTGGGCCGGGTCTCGGTCGCCGGGGCCAGGTCCGCGGGGTGGATCTCCACGCCCGGGTGCAGCCGCACGGCGTCAAAGGCACCCAGGGCGTACGGGCGACCGCGCTCCAGCCGCACCTGCTCCGCCACGGCGTCGCGCCCCGTACGGGCCAGCACGCCCGTCCCGTTGGTGCTGTTGTCCACGGCGCTGAGCGTGCCGTCGGCGCCCATCTCGAGCACCAGGTGCGCCCTGCTGATCTCGCGGGCCGCGTCCCCGGACAGCCAGGGCCCCAGCTCGACGCCCTCGGGGTCGTCGGGGGCCGGCCCGATCGGCACCGGCCGGCCGGCCCGCACGGCGAAGCGGGCCCGCACGGCCCCGTCCACGAC
>JAEZGP010000572.1 GCA_023437285.1 Actinomycetes bacterium
GAGCCGCTCAGTCGTAGTGGTGGAAGTCCGGCCAGACGGCCGACCAGCCGCCGGCCGGGTCGCGGCAGACCCAGACCGCCTGGCCCTGCTCCTCGTTGTCGACGCCCACGCCGTTGTCGAGGGTGGCCGCCTTCTCACAGCCGCCCGC
Organism: Actinomycetes bacterium; assembly: GCA_023437285.1. Classification (GTDB taxonomy): domain Bacteria; phylum Actinomycetota; class Actinomycetes; order Mycobacteriales; family Micromonosporaceae; genus Luedemannella. Next base: position 149 of record JAEZGP010000572.1, read on the forward strand.
GAACCGGGCCGAGATGCCTGCCTGCCCGTAGCCGACCACGACCGCCACCGTCTTGTCGGCCGGCGGCGGGCCGTACGTGTGCAGCTCGTTGTGTCCGCTGTAGACGGACGGCAACCCCAGCTCCGGACCGAACCGGGTGATCGCACCGGCCTCGCCGTAGTTGGCGGTCAGCACCACGGCCCGCGCCTGGTCGGCGGCCGGCAGCGAGCGGTACACGTCGGCGACCTGGCGCACGTACGTCGGCCAGCCGACCTGGTCGCCGGTGGTCGGGTTGAGGTCCATGGCGAACGAGTCGCCGACCGCGTCGACCGGGATCACCGGCAGGGAGATGAGCACGGTCGACACGGCGTTGAACGCCACCGCCGCGACGACGAGCGCGCGGCGCAGCGCCACCCGGCCCCGGGCCACCCAGTCGGCCGTCGGTACGGCCCCGGCGGCCAGCAGGTAGGCCAGCACGCCGACCGCGTAGTACACCTGGCTGCCGCCGACGAACGTCAACACCACGAGTACGGGGTACGCGATGGCGATCGCGCGCACCGGCCGCCAGGCGGGGCGCCGCAGCAGGGCCACCAGACCGGCGATCCAGATCGCCGCGAGCGGCGGTCCGAGCAGCAGAAACTGGAACGGCAACGTCTGTGCCCGGACCTCGTCGCCGTTGTTCTCGGCGAGTGCCTCGCCCATCGCCAACTGCGGGAAGTCGTGCGTGATCTGGTAGATCAGGTTGGGGGCGCCGATGACCAGGGCGAGCGCCACCCCGCCCCACAACCACGGTGAGCGCAGCACGGCACGGGGGCCGACCGCGAGCAGCCCGACCGCCAGGCCGATCAGCAGCATGGCGATGAGGAGCTTGTTGTACGTGGCGAGCCCCACGAGCGCGCCGGCCGCCAGCCACCAGCGGGGCTGGTCGCGCAGCAGTGCCCGGGTGACGCAGAGCAGCACCGCCAGCCACATCGGAAAGTCCAGCGCGGACGTGCCGAGCAGGTGACCGATCGCGACCGGCACCGCGGCGAACGCGAGCGCGAAGGCCGACAGCGCCTGCGCGCCACGGCCGCCGCCCAACTCCCGGGTGATCAGCGCGGCGAGCAGCACGGCGACCGCGAACGCCACGATCGACGGGAGGCGCAGGCCCCACAGCGTCTGCCCGAACACGGCGTCAGCGGCCCGGGCCACCAGCGGGGCGAACGGCGGCTGGTCGACATAGCCCCACGCCGGCTTCAGCATCAGGAAGTACAGCTCGTCGCGGTGGTAGCCGTAGCGGCTCGCGGTCGCGGCCTGCGCCACGCCGCTGACCGCCATGGCGAGCCCGACGGGCAGCCAGGCGATGGGAGGGCGGCGGATCGGCGAGGGGGAAGCCACGCCGGGACCGTACTGGACGCGCATGACAATCCCGATACGCGCCAGCGGCGTCAGGTTCCCTCGCGCGCCACGAAGTGCTCGAACGCCCGAAGATTGTCCAGCGGCTCGCCGCGCGACACCCGCCACGCCCACTCACGCCGGATCGCCGAGCCGAAGCCGATCTCCAACATGGAGTCGAAGCTCTCGTCGGCGTACGTGAGGACCGAGCCGAGCAGCCGGTCGATCTCCTCCGGCGTGACCGCGTGCAACGCCATGCGCCCCACCAGGTAGACGTCGCCGACCGGGTCGACCGCGAACGCGACGCCGTACATCCTGGCGTTGCGGCGCAGCAGCCACTCCCACAGCCGCTCGCGGTTCTCGTCGGGCTGGCGCATCACGAACGCCTCCACCCGTACGGCGTGGTCGCCCACGTACAGGTTGCATGTCGTGGACAGCTTGTGCGAGCCGGGCAGCGTCACCGAGAACGACGACTCGCCCGTACGCTCCCACGCCGCGTCCCCGGCGGCCAGCGCCTGCTCGATGGTCTCCGTGACGGCGCCGCTCACGCGAACGCCCCGCTGGAGAGCGTGGCGGCGCGGGCCGCCCGGCGTTGCGTCACGACCTCACGGTAGACCGCGAGCAGGCTCACCGCCGTGTCGTTCCAGGAGAAGTCGCGGGCGTGCGCCACCGCGCCGGCCGACAGCTCGGCGCGCCGCTTCGGGGTGGCCAGCAGGTCGCCGACCACCTTCGCCCACAGGTGCGGGTCGTGGCCGGGCACCAGGGCGCCGGAAACCCCGTCGCGTACGGCCGTCGGCAGGCCGCCCACCGCCGCGGCCACCACGGGCGTACCGCTGGCCTGGGCCTCCAGGGCGACCAGCCCGAACGACTCGTTGTGGCTCGGGACGGCCACGAGGTCGGCCGCGTGGTAGAGGTCGACGAGCCGGTCGCGCGGCTGGGGCGGCAGGAACCGCACCGAGTCGCCGACGCCCAGCTCGGCCGCCAGCTCCATGAGCGACGTGGGCCGGTCCAGGCCGGACCCACTCGGCCCGCCCACGATCACGGTCGTGAGGCGGTCGGCCACGGCCGGGTCGGTCAGGCGCATCGCGGCGGCGGCGCGCAGCAGCACGTCCGGGGCCTTCAGCGGCTGGATGCGGCCGACGAACGCCACGATGAAACCGTCGCGCGGCAGGCCGAGGCGGCCCCGGGCCCGGGCCTTCGCCGCGCCGGCCTGCCCCGGGGACGGCGGTGCGAACCGGTCCAGGTCGACGCCCGGCGGGACGACCGTGACGTCGCCGGCCTCCGCCCCGTACAGCTCGATGAGGTCGCCTGCCTCCGCGGGCGTGTTCGCGACGAGGCGGTCCGCCTCCGCGACGACCTGCTCCTCGCCGAGGACGCGGGCGCGCGGCTCGGGCCGGTCGCCCTCGGCCAGCATGGCGTTCTTGACCTTGGCGAGGGTGTGCGCGGTGTGCACCAGCGGCACGCCCCAGCGGTCCTTGGCCAGCGAGCCGACCTGCCCGGACAGCCAGTAATGCGAGTGGATCACGTCGTAGAAGCCGACCGGCCCGGCGGCCTCCGCGCGCAGCACCCCGTTGGTGAAGGCGCACATCTGGGCGGGCAGTTCCTCCTTCGCGAGGCCCTCGAACGGGCCCGCGACCACGTGCCGCACCGACACGCCGGGCGCCATCTCGACCACCGGCGGCAGGTCGCTCGACGTGGCCCGGGTGAAGATCTCCACCTCGACGCCGGCCTGTGCCAGCCGCCGCGCCACCTCGACGATATAGACGTTCATGCCGCCCGCGTCGCCCGTACCGGGCTGGTCCAGCGGCGACGTGTGCACCGAGACGGTGGCCACCCGGCGGACCACCGGGTTGCGGCCCTGGCAGGGGGTGGTAGGTCGATTGGTCGCACCCGTCCAGCGAGCCACGCCGGTCGCCTCCTCACACCGTTGCCCAGAGCCCCGCCCGGGGGCCATGGTGGTCAACCCACGGGCCGCCCGACATCTTCCCCCGTTTGTGGGGACCCATGCCTGCTCAGGTGACGAACATCGCCCGTGGCAGGATCTGCGACATGGGAGTACGCGACATCGCCGTGGTCACCGGCGCCTCCAGCGGCATCGGCGAGGCCACCGCGCGGCGCCTGGCCCGGGAGGGCTTTCATGTCGTACTCGCGGCCCGCCGCGCCGACCGGCTGACCTCGATCGCCGCCGAGCTGACCGGCACCGCGGTCGCCTGCGACGTCACGTCCGACGCGTCCGTGGCGGACCTCGCCTCGACCGTCTCGGGGCTCGACGGCCGCGTCACGCTCCTGGTCAACAACGCGGGCGGCGCGATCGGCGCCGACTACGTGGAGGCCGGCGCGGTCGCCGACTGGCAGGCCATGTACGACGTCAACGTCCTCGGCACGCTGCGCGTCACGCAGGCGTTCCTGCCGGCGCTGGTCGAGTCCGGGGCCGGCACCATCGTCATGATCAGCTCCACCGCCGGCCTGATCGTCTACGAGGGCGGCGGCGGGTACGCGGCCGCCAAGCACGCGCAGACGGCGCTCACCGAGACCCTGCGGCTGGAGCTGTGCGGCCGGCCCGTGCGCGTCGTGGAGATCGACCCCGGCATGGTGCGCACCGACGAGTTCGCCCTCAACCGCTTCGCCGGCGACCAGGACAAGGCCGCGGCCGTCTACGCCGGGGTCGCCGAGCCGCTGGTCGCCGACGACATCGCCGACTGCGTGGCCTGGGCCGCCACCCGGCCGCACCACGTCAACATCGACCGGCTCGTGGTCCGCCCGCTCGCCCAGGCCGCCCAGCACAAGGTGCACCGGGTCACCTCGTGAATCCCCGCCCGCTGGGGGAGATCACCCGCGGTACGACCAACCCGAACCGGCTGCGCCGCGTCGACAACTGGATCGCGTACGCCCTCGGACCCCTGATCCGCGACGCTGCCGAGCCGCTCGTCGTCGACCTCGGCTACGGTGCCACGCCGACGACCGCCGTGGAGCTGCGGGCCCGCCTGGCGCGCGTACGGCCCGACGTCCGGGGCGGCGGCGGGGAGACCGCCCCGGCCCGGGGGGGGGCGGCGGCGGCCGCCGCCGACCCACCGTGGCTGGAGTTCCGCCGGGGCGGGTTCGAGCTGGCCGGGCTGCGGCCCGTCGTCGTA
>JAEZGP010000674.1 GCA_023437285.1 Actinomycetes bacterium
CGACGGCGCGGGCGGTGCAGGCCGCCGCGCGGCAGTCGGCGGCGTCACCCCAGCTCAGGGCGGCGATGGCGAGCACGGTGGCGGCTGACGTCGAGACCGCGATGACGTAGGCGCGGGGAGAACGGTGCATGGGACGCTCCGGTGCCGGCGCTGGTCACCTCGGTGTTCCGGGACTCAGCGACGATCAACGATACGTCGTGCGTCGATCTTCGGACAAGCCCGCCCGGACACGCGACGAGGGTGCCGGTTGTGTGACCGGCACCCTCGCGTGTACGGAGGTCAGCGACCCAGCAGCTTCTCGGTCGCCGCGTCGATCGTGCCCTCGTCGGGCGACGCGTACGACTTGAGCGTGTCCTTGTTGTAGGTCATGAAGCTCGGGCACCGGGTGGCCGGCGCGTTGACCGTGCCGCCGTCGCCGATCTTCTGGCCGGTCTTCGCGGCGTAGAACGTGATCGTGTACCGCGACGACACGTAGTCGACGGTCACCTTCTTGCCGTCGCTGGCCTTGAGGTCGCACTTCTGGCCGACCGCCTCGGTGCCCGGCACGTACGCGACGCACGCCACGACGCTCACCGTGGTGAAGTCGGCGATCTTGGCGTAGTACTTGGCGGTGGAGTCGAGGAACCGGTGGCTCCAGGTGGTCTCCCGGTCCGGGCGGTTGGAGAAGGCGAACGCCTTGTTGTTGCCGCCGGGGGTGTAATCCGCCGCGTTGAGGATCGCGCCGCCCGAGCAGACGTCGGCGAAGTCGCTGGAGTACTTCGCGGTGATCGCGTTGTTGTTGGTGTTGCCCGGCGGAGCTTCGGCGGTGGGGGGTGCCGCCGACGGCGCCGCGCCGGTGGGCTGGGTGGTAGGCGTGGTGGGATCGTCCTTGTCGCTGGTGAGGAACCAGGCGAGGCCGCCGCCGCACAGCAGCAGCAACAGCACGACCACGCCGGCGATGAGCCCGATGATGAGGCCCTTGTTGGACTTGGCCGGCGGCGTTCCGCCCGCCAGGTAACCGGGCTGGGCGCCGTAGGGCTGCTGACCCTGGGGGCCGTACGCGGGGAACCCGGCCTGGGTCGGCTGCTGCCCATACGGGGAACCGGATGCCGGGGACCCGTACGGGGAACCGGACGTCTGCGGCGCATACGGGGAGTTCGGCGGCTGCGAAGCGTACGGAGACGTCGGCGCCTGGTGGGGCTGCGGCCAGTTCGGGTCGGGCTGGCCTGGGTTTTGCGCGTAAGGATCACTCACGAGTTGTCCATTCACCTGAACTACGACTGTCTAAACCGATGGTTTGGCACTGTAGAACGCCCCTGCCACCGGTTGCGACCCCGACCCCGATGTCGTCCGGCTCAGTCGTCGAGCGGGCGGGCGAGTCGGGCGGTGATCGCGCCTGTCAGGCGGACCAGATCGGCGGGGGCCAGTTCGACCTGCAGGCCGCGCCGGCCCGCGCTGACGAACACCGTGTCGAACCCCGCTGCGGACTCGTCGATGACCGTGGGTAGCGCCCTGCGCTGGCCGAGCGGGCTGATCCCGCCGCGCACATAGCCGGTCGTCCGCTCCGCGACGGCCCGGTCGGCGAGCGCGGCGCGCTTGCCGCCGGCCGCCGCCGCGAGCGCCTTCAGGTCGAGTTCGCCCACGACCGGGACGACGGCGACCGTCAACGCCCCGTCGACCTCGGCGACCAGCGTCTTGAACACGCGGGCCGGGTCCTGGCCGAGCGCCGCGGCCACCTCGAAGCCGTAGTTCGGGGTCTGTGCGTCCACCTCGTACGGATGCAGCGCGTGCCTGACCTTCTGCTTGGCCAGCAACGCCGTCGCGGGGGTGCCCTGAGCTGCCACGGATAGTCAGGCTACCGGTACGGCGCGAGCGATTATCGCCGTCGGTGCCCCCGCCACCCGGGTGAGCAGCAGCGTCCCCGAACCGCTGCCGGACAACCGCAGGTCGCGGCGTAGCCGCTCGGGTTCCAGCGCCGAGCCGCGCTTGCGGATCTCGACGATGCCCAGGCCGTGGTCCCGCACCGCCGCGCGCAGCTTCTTCAACGAGAACGGCAACGTCGCCACCACCTCAAAACACGACGAGTACGGGCTGAGCGCGGGCTGATCGGTGTAGCAGTAGGCGATCGTCGGGTCGGCCAGGTGGCCGCCGATCGTGGCGGCGAACTCCGCGACCAGGTGGGCGCGCACCACCGCGCCGTCGGGGTCGTGCACGAACCGGCCCACCGGCCCGACCGGGGCCAGGGCGTCGCCGGAGCCCACGAGCTGGTTCACCGCGCGGTCGCGCGTACTGATCAGGGTCGCCTTTCGCGGTGTCTCGGCCAGCGGCCCGCACCAGAGCGCGGCCTCGACCACCTCGCCGTTCACGCTGACCCACTCGGCCTCGGCGGACGCGGGGATCAGCGCGTGGTCGATGCCGGGGCCGAGCTTGAGGACGGTCGCGGGGACGCGGTCGGCGAGGCCGGTGACGAAGTCCCAGGGTGGTGAGTAGGCGCGGGGGTCGAAGACGCGTCCGCCGCCGGCCCTGCGCCGGGCCGGGTCGCAGAACACGCCGTCGACCGTGTCCAGGGCGACGGCGGTGGCGTCGAGGCAGTCGACCGTGACGAGGTCGGACAGGCCGAGCGCGGCGACGTTGGCGCGGGCGACCGCGGCGGTGAGCGGGTCGGCGTCGACGGCCCGTACGCGCAGGCCCGCCCGGGCGAACGCGATCGTGTCGGCGCCGATGCCGCAGCCCAGGTC
>JAEZGP010000771.1 GCA_023437285.1 Actinomycetes bacterium
CGCCCTTGCTGTGCGGGCCGAGCCGGCGCACCCGGGCCTCGACGACCAGCGGCCCGCCGCCGTCGCGGACCGCCGCGACCGGCTTGGCCAGCGCGGCGCGCAGCTCGTCGACGTCGACGGTGTCCACGTAGGAGTGCGGGATGCCGAACGCTGCGGCGCGCCCCGCGATCGTGCCGGCCATGGCCCGCGCCGTCGGCGTCGACTGGGCGATCCCGTTGTGTTCCACGACGACGAGCAGCGGCAGGCGCCACAGCGCCGCCAGGTTGAGCGCCTCGTAGACCGCGCCCTGGCCCCAGGTGCCGTCGCCGATGAACGCGCAGGCCAGCTGCCCCGGCTCGGACCGGCTCAGGTGCAGGGCGGCGCCGGCCGCGACGGGCAGGCTCTCCCCCTGCACCCCGGTGGACAGGTACCGGTCGCGCAGGATGTGCTGGCTGCCGCCGACGCCGGCGCAGACGGCGCCCTCCCGGCCCATGATCTCGGCGAGCAGGCCGGCCGGGTCGTCGAACAGGCTCAGGTAGTGCCCGTGGCCCCGGTGGTTGCTGAACACGTAGTCGCGCGGGTCGAGCAGCGCGCGCAGCGCCACGGGCACGTGCTCCTGCCCGAGGCAGGTGTGCGTGGTGCCGTTGAGTTCGCCCCGGTCGAACAGGTCGAGCAGCGCGCTCTCGAAGTGCCGGATCAGCAGCAGGGACTCCAGGTCGGCGGTCAGCACGCGGGCTCCAGCGCGGACAGGTAGCGCTCCAGGGCGTACTCGTCGAGGTTGTCGACGAACGCCGTCGCGGCGGCGCGTCCCGAGGCGGCGACGTCGGCGTAGTGGGCGGGGTCGGTGCGCAGGCGGCGCAGCGCGTCAAGCCACGGGCCGAGGTCCTGCGGGGGCACGAGCGGCTCCGGAAACGGGTCGCCCGGCTCCCGCTGGGTGTAGGCGGTGATCGGCGCGACGGGCAGCAGGTGCGGTACGCCGAGCTTGGCCTCGCCGAGCCCGCCCACGTCGCTGGCCAGCACTGGTACGCCGTGCAGCATGGCCTCGACGGCCGTGTAGCCGAACGTCTCGTCCCACAGTGACGGCATGAGCAGCACGCTGAGCCGGGCCAGGACGTCGGTGATGTCGTCGACCGGATCGGCGATCTCGATGTTGGGCCGGGCGGCGAGCGCGACCAGGTCGTCGGGCGTGGTGCCCCACCCGACGACGGCGAGGAACCACACGTCCGGCAGGGCGTCGGCGAGCCCGAGCAGGATCGGCAAACCCTTGTACGCGCAGGGGTTCACCAGGCCGACCAGCCCGTCGGGGCGGCCCAGCGCCGGGTGTGGGCCGGGGCCGTAGACGTCCGGGTGGATCACCGCCGAGTCGAGGTCGCCGTGCTCGCGCAGGTAGTCGGCGGCGGCCCGGCTCACCGACACCACGCCGGCGCAGCGGCCGATGAGCCGCCGGCCCGACGCGCTCGGATAGAACGTGCGCGGCCCGAACGGCAACTGCTGCAGGGTGTGCGCCAGGTACACCACCCGGCCGGGGTTGGCCCGTTGCGCGAGCCCCAACATGAGCATCCCCGGGTCGTCGGACGGCACGAGCGTCCAGTCGGGCTTGACCGCCTCGGCGAGCTTGAGGGCATACCGGGGCAGCCCGCTCGTCACCACGTGCACCCGCACGCCGGCCCGGGTGAACACGATCGCCCCGTCGGCGGGCTCGGCCGCCACGCCCCGACCGTCGAGGTACGCCAGGAAGTCCCGTTCGGACAGCTGGCGACGGGTCGCGGCGAGCGGGGCCACGGCCACGCACTCGTGGCCCCGCGCGGCGAGCGCCTCCAGCATCACCCGGTTGGACTTGTTGGCCCCTCCGTGACTGGGCAGGTAGCGCATGTTCTGCGCGAGCAGCACCCGCATCGGATCAGGGCCGCTGTCCGGCGAGGACCGCCTCGCGCAGGTGTTCGGCCGCCGCCGCGACCGTCAGGTCCGCGTCGAAGAGCACGTCCACGGGCAGCTCCACGCCGTAGCTGTCCTGCACCCGGGCGAGGAATTGCACCAGGTTGAGCGACTGGCCGCCGAGGTCGAAGAAGTCGTCGTCCGGCCCGGTCGGGTTGAGCCCGATCTCGGTCCAGATCCGCCGCACGGCCGCCTCGGCCTCCTGCGGGTCGAAGCTCATCGCGCGGCCTCCCGGGCACTCAGCGGACGCATGTCGGTCCAGACGTTGTCGATGTGGTCGAGGCACTCCTGCCTGGTGCCGGCCGTACCCTCGGCCTGCCACCCCGCGGGGATCGGCTGGTCGTCGGCCCAGATGGAGTACTGCTCCTCGTCGTTGAGCACGACGAGGTACCGCTCTTGGCTCATGTTCGTTCCTTCAGGGTTGCGGCGCCGACGAGGTCGTCGGGCAGGGCGTCGGGTACGCGGGCGTCGAAGTCGCCGACCGCGCGCAGCCGCAGGCTGATCAGTGCCTGCACGATCATCGCGAGGCCGAAGGCGATGCAGAGCAGGGCGATCCCGCGACCCTCGCCGGTACCGATGACGAGGCCGACGGTGCCGGCCAGGGCGCCGTCGGGGGCCAGTAACGGTTCGAGCAGCTTGCTGCCGAACGGCGCGATCACCCCGTACGCGAGGGGAATGGTGGAGAACGCGACCACCGTGTTGACGGCGAAGACCCGGCCGTGGAACCGCTGCGGCACCTTGACCTGCACGATCGTGGCGTAGATGCCGTTGGTGAGGGTGAGCCCGAACGACATGCCGAACGCGGCGGCGGCCACCAGCCACTCGACGGGCCGCAGGCCCAGCACCACGCACGAGGCGGCCAGCACGATGACGCCGCCCAGCATGCCCCGCGAGCGCGCCTGGCGGGGGCCGCCCCAGATCGTCATGACCAGCCCGCCGGTGATCGCGCCGAGGCCGGCGACCGTGCTCACCCGGGCCACCGAGCCCAGGTCGCCGAACGACAGCACCAGCGGCGACACGAGCAGGAACGGCGGCGCGAGGAACACGTTGAGGACGGCGAAGAAGCCCAGCAACGGCAGGAACCCGCGCCGGTCGGTGGCGTAGCGCAGGCCGCTGACGATCTCTTGCCAGAGCGGCTCCTTGCGCCGCCACGGCAGCGTGTCGGGGAACCGCGTGGCCAGCACCACGGCCGTCGCGATCACGTAGCTGACCGCGTCGAGCAGCAGGATGCCCTTGAGGCCCACGACGGCCAGCAGCGCGGCGGCGGCCAGCGGCACCAGGAACTGCCCGACGCCGGTGGCCATCTGCACCACGCCGTTGGCGTGACCCAGGTAGCGCTTGGGCACCAGCTGCGGCACCGCCGAGGCGTACGCGAGGCGTTGGAAGGTCAACGCCGTGGACAGCACGACGATGAGCACGTAGATATGGCCGAGCCGCAGCCCGCCGGTCATCGCCAACGCGAACATGATGGCCTGGCTGCCGCCCGCGACCACGTCGCCGACCAGCATCACCCGCCGCCGGTCGTACCGGTCGACGATCGCTCCCGCGAGCGGCGCGACCAGCATGCCGGGCAGGATGCCGAGCACGGCCAGCAGGCCGAACTGCACGATCGACCCGGTCTGCGTGTAGATCCACAGGGGCAGCGCGAACTCGGTGAGCGCGGAGCCGATGATGGACACCATCTGACTCGCCGCGACGGTGAGGAACCGGCCCATGCTCGGCGCCGGCCCGTCGGCGGCCGGCGCCCCGGACGCCGACCGGGCCTGCACCGACCACCCGTCCTCCGCCACCGCCTCGCGGGTGCCGTGCACGGTCGTGACGATCCGGGCCAGCTCGTCGGCGCGGTAGTTGAGGAAGTAGTGCCCGCCCTCCTTCATCACCACCAGGACCGTCTCCGGCGCGAGGAACTCCCACTCCCGGTAGCGCTCGCGGTAGAAGTCGGTTTCGGAGTCCCGGTCGCCGACCACCGAGATGATAGGCGCGCGCAGCGGCGGCACCTGCCGCTCGAACAGGTCGGTGAAGTAGTCCTCCGCGGCCCGGGCCTGGTTGCGCATGTTGCGCACGATCGCGTCGGCCTCGCGCGGGTCCATCTCGCCCAGGTCGACGCCCATGGAACGCAGCCAGTTCTCGTACACCCGGTTGCCGGTGAGCCGGTCGCCGCGGGCGCCCTTCGCCAGCCGGGACAGGATCGGGCCGCTGGGCCGGGCGAACGGGAACGTCGCCCCGACGTACACGGCCTCGATGTCGCGGCCGGCGGCCTCCAGCCGGCGGGCCAGCTCGATGAGGATGGCCGAGCCGACGCAGTGCCCGTAGAGGACCAGCGGCCCGTCGACCTTCGCCAACACCTCTTCGGTCGTACGGGTCAGCAGCTCGTCGAACGGCAGCGGCGCCTCGTCGAGCCCGATGTCGTTGCCGGGCACCGCCAGCGAGTACAGGGCCGTGCCAGCCGGCAGCGCGTCGGCGAGCGGCTGGTAGATCACCGCGCTGCCGCCGCCGTACGGGACGCAGACCAGCGACCGGGTCGGCGCGGACACCGGCTTGGTCAGCTGGTGCAGCAGCGGCCGCGGGCCGCGCTCGTCGGCGGGGGTGTCGATCAGGGCGGCCAGGGCCCGGATCGTCGGGTTCGCGAACACGTCCAGCACGGACACGCCCGCCCCGAAGCGCTGCCGCAGCCGGGCCACCACCTGGGTGGCGAGCATCGAGTGCCCGCCCAGGTCGAAGAAGTCGTCCTCGACGCTGAGCCGCACGTCCGGCGCCGCGCCGAGCAGCTCGCGCCACAGGCCCTCGAGGTACTCCTCCGTGGGCGTGGCCGGCGCCACGAGCGACGCGCCGGACGAGCGCCGCACGGTGGGCACCGGCAGGGCGCGGCGGTCGAGCTTGCCGCTGGGCGACAGCGGCAGCGCCGGCAGGTCCACGAACGCCGCCGGCACCATGTAGTCGGGCAGCCGCCGCTTGAGCACCGTACGCAGCGCCGCGTGGTCGGCGTCCCCGACCACATAGGCGGCCAGGCGCTTGTCGCCGGGCACGTCCTCGCGTACCACGACGGCCGCGTCGACCACGCCCGGCTGGGCGCGCAGCGCCGCCTCGATCTCGCCCAGCTCGATGCGCAGCCCGCGCAGCTTCACCTGGCCGTCGATGCGGCCGAGGAAGTCGATGGTGCCGTCGTCGCGCCAGCGGGCCAGGTCGCCGGTGGCGTACATGCGCGTCCCGGGCTCGCCGAACGGGTCGGGCAGGAACCGCTCGGCGGTCAGCGCGGGCCGGCGGTGGTAGCCGCGCGCCAGCCCGACCCCGGCGAGGTAGAGCTGGCCGGGCACGCCAACCGGGGCGGGGCGCAGGTGCTCGTCCAGCACGTACACCCGCATGTTCTGGATCGGCGTGCCGATCGGCACGCGGGCCAGGCCGGCCAGCGCGGACGCCGTGACCGGCCAGGCGGTGACGTCGACGGCGGCCTCGGTGGGCCCGTAGAGGTTGTGCAGCGCCGCGCCGGGCAGCGCGGCCAGGCACCGGCGCGCCACGTCGACGGGCAGTTCCTCGCCGCTGCAGATGACCCGGCGCAACGACGCCGGTGGGTCACCGTCCGCGGCCAGGAACACCGCCAACATCGAGGGTACGAAGTGGACGGTCGTGACCGCCTCGGCGACCATGACCGAGCGTAGGTAGTCGGCGTCCTTGTGGCCGCCGGGCTTGGCGAGCACGAGCCGTGCGCCGGTGAGCAGCGGCCAGAAGAACTCCCACACGGACACGTCGAAGCTGGCCGGGGTCTTCTGCAGCACCGCGTCGGTGCCGTCGAGCCCGTAGGCACGCTGCATCCAGTCGAGCCGGTTGACGATGCCCCGGTGGGTGTTCGGTACGCCCTTGGGCCGCCCGGTCGACCCGGAGGTGTAGATCATGTACGCGATGTCGCCGGGCCGCGCCGGGCCGGCACCGACGGCCGAAGCGGGCGGCCACAGCGTCGGGTCGTCGAGGGCCAGCGCGCCGGCCGGCAGCTTGTCGGACAGCTTGGCCTGCGTCAACACGATCGGTGCGGCGGCGTCGTCGAGCATGAACGTGAGCCGCTCGGCCGGGTACTCGGGGT
>JAEZGP010000777.1 GCA_023437285.1 Actinomycetes bacterium
GACGACCGTAGTCGGGGATAGACGGATCTGAGTGGTCCTGTCATGCCCAGGCGGCCGGGACCCGCTTCCTGGTACCGCTTGGCCGCGGCGGCGGGCCCCTGCCGGGCCCGACGGACGCGGGCACGCGCGACCAGCTGTTCGTGCAGGATCATGCCTGACCCCCCTGACCTGACCAGGTTGTAGTCTTATCGTGCTGGCGATCCGGGGGTCAGACATCGGCACAGTGACGGCGCCGGCCGGTCGATGGTCGCCCGACCGAACACCGTTCCTACGTCATTTGACGCACATCATCGGCGCCGGGCCGGGGCGGGGCGGGCCATCGGGTCGGAGGATCGCACCCTCGGACTCGTCGTGACATTTCTATCTATTTCATTCATGTCCGCCGATACGAAGTATTCTCTCGACGTGCTCCCCATCGATCGGCCGAATGTCTGGGTTGGACGCGAGAGCGAACTGGCGGTCCTCCACGCCGCGATCGGTGCGCTGGGCCGGGGCCTCGGCTCTGTGGTCTGGGTGGAGGGTGAGGCCGGCATCGGCAAGTCGTCCATGGTGGCGGCTGCGCTGGCCACCGCTCGTGACACCGGATACCAGGTGCTGTGGGGCACAGCGGACCAACTCTTCCAGCGCTTGCCGTTGGGGGTGATGCTGGACTGTCTGCGGGTACGGTCAGGCTCGCCGGATCCCCGTCGGGCGAGGATCGCCGCGTTTCTGCGGGACCGGCGACCGGGCCTGTTCGAGCCGGACGACCTCGCGCACACGGCGATCGAGATGCTCGTGTCACTGGTGGACGAGTCGTGTACCGAAGGTGCGACCGTCGTGGTCGTGGACGACATTCAATGGGCGGACGAGGCGTCTTTGCTGGTGTGGCACCGCTTGGCCGTCGCGGCCGAGCAGCTTCCCCTACTGCTGATCGGTATCTGCCGGGTGGGGACGGGCGGGCGGGAGGTGCGGGAACTGCGGACGGCCACCGGTCGCCGCGGCACCGTGATTTCGCTGGGTCCACTCGACGAGACCGACGTCACCGCCCTGGTCACCGACCTGATCGGCGTGGCACCCGGGCCGGTACTGACCGAATTCGCCGCACGGGCCATGGGCAACCCACTCTACGTATGCGAGTTGGTGGACGCCCTGATCCGGGAACGGCTCGTCGGGCCCGCGGGCGAGCTGCCGGAGACCGCGCTCGACCACATACCGTTCTCGTACGCGGCCGCCCTGAACGACCGGCTCGGTGTCCTCCCCGCGCGGACCGCGCAGATGCTGCGCACCGCATCCCTCCTCGGCGGCGAGTTCCGGGTCACGGAACTGGCTGCCGTGCTGGATGTGCCCGCCTCCGAACTGGCCGAGAGCGTCCAGGACACGGTCAGCGCCGGGCTGGTCGTCAGCGTCGGCCGGGAACTGGCGTTCCGGCATCCGCTGATCCGCCAGGCCCTCTACGAGGGCATGCCCGCCGCATTGCGATCGGCACTGCACGGCGAGGCGGCCCGGGCGCTCGCCGAAACCGGCGCCGACCCGCTGCGGGTCGCGCAGCAGTTGCTCGCGGCGGACCAACCGGGCAGCGACTGGGCACGCGGCTGGATCGCTCGGACGGCATCGGTCCTGGTCGCGCAGGCGCCGGGCATCGCGGTCGAACTGCTCCAGCGAGAACTCGACCGCCCACTTCCCGATCAGGATGACCAGCAGATCCTCCTCGTCGGCCTCGCCCGGACCCTACTCAGCATGGGCCGGCATGCGGAGGCCGCGACCCGGGCCCGGCAGGCGCTGGCCCTCGCGGCAGAGCCACAGCACCACGCCGAGATGTACTGGGTGCTGACCCGCGCCCTGTTCAGCGCCGGCGACAATGACCGGGCCATGGAGGCGGTTCGGCACGCGCTCGCGTGGCCGGAGCTTCCCGCGCTCTGGCGGGCCCGGCTGCTGGCGATGCTGGCGATGTTCCAGCGGGCCAGCACCGGCGATCTCCACGCCGCCGACGCCACCGCCCGCGAGGCGCTGGCAGCCGGCGAAGAGGCCGCCGACCAGTTCTCCATGGCTTACGCGCTGATCGACCTATGGCTGACCCACTCCGTCCGGCGCGACCACGCCGCCGCCCTGAGCCACGTCGACCGGGCACTGGACGTGCTCGCGGAGGACCCCGAACACGCGAACCTACGGACGTACTCGCTCGACGCTCGCGTCTTCACCCTGCAGAACCTCGAGCGGTGGCCGGAGGCCGAGTCGACCCTGCGGTACCGGCGCACACTGTCCCCGGACAGGAACGATTCCGGCCAGGTGACTTCGGCGCTGACCGCGGCAGTGCTGCTCTACTGGTTGGGCCGGTGGGACGACGCGATGGCCGAGCTGGACGCGGTCGACCTGGACGCCACCGAGATCACGTACGCAGGTCTGCGCGAACGCGGACCGATGATGCTGCGCCACGGCGTCGCCGCGATGATCACCAGCCGGCGGGCCGAACGATCGGCGGCGGATGAGCACCTGCGCGCCGGACTCGACCTGCCCATTACGACGATCTCGGACCGGGAAAACTCCGACTTCCTCCTTGCCGCGCACGCGCTCACCGCTGAGCAGGACGGGAATCCGCACGCCGCCGTGTCCATCCTGTCCGGCATGCTGAACCGACGGCCCGGTGAGATGACGTTGACCCACCAGTGGCTGCCCGATCTCGTGCGGATCGCACTCGACGTCGGCGACCATTCGGCTGCGGTGGCCGCGCTGCGCTCCTGCCAGTCCGAGGCCGCGGCGGAAGTGCCACCGGCGCGGGCAGCCGCCGCCAGCGACCGCTGCCGGGGACTACTCAACCGGGACCCGGCGGCGCTGCGCTCGGCCGCCGCCCACTACCGGAAGGTGGGACCATCGGTGCCTTTAGCCGGTACCTTGGAGGATCTCGCCGCCACGCTCGCCGGCAGCGGCGACGTGGCCGAGGCCCGGCTCGTGCTGAACGAAGCGGTCGACCTCTACCACACCTTCGGGGCCACCTGGGACATCCGACGCGTGGAGAACCGGCTGCGCCAACACGGCGTCCGGCGCGGCGTCCGAGGAGGACGCCCACCGCGGCCCACCAACGGCTGGGAAGCACTCACCCCAACGGAACGCCGGGTCGCCGCGATGATCGCCGAAGGTCGTTCGACACCGCGCATCGCGCAGGACCTGTACCTGTCCCGACGCACCGTACAGACCCATGTCTCACACATCCTCGGCAAGCTCGACATGCGCAGCCGGGTGGAGATAGCACGCGAAGCACTGCGCCACGGCGCCGATGCGACTCAGGGTTGACTCGCGATCAGGCCACATCCGATAGCGAAACGCGTAGCCTGGCCATAGGCGCTGGATGAGGAGTCCCATGGACAACCGTGAGTTGCTTACCGACCTGTTCGGGCGGCTGCCCGAGCTGGTCCAGGACGCGGTGGAAGGTCTCACCCCGGACCAGCTGTGCCAGTCGCCCGCGCCGGGAGCGAACCCGATCGGGTGGCTCGTCTGGCACCTCACCCGGGTGCAGGACGATCACGTCAGCGAACTGCTCGGCGAGGAGCAGGTCTGGGTCGGCGACGGCTGGGCCAAGCGCTTCGGCCTGGAGCCCGACGCCGCCAACACCGGGTACGCGCACACGCCCGAGCAGGTGGCGACCGTGCGACCGGAGAGCTGGGAGGCGCTCGTGGAGTACTACGCGGCTGTCTCCGCGCGTACTCTCGCATTGATCAAGGGGTTGACGGACGACGCGTGGGAACGGGTCGTCGACAAGCGGTGGAACCCGCCCGTGACCCTCGGCGTGCGCCTGATCAGCGTCGCGAGCGACGACCTGCAGCACGCCGGACAGGCCGCCTATGTGCGTGGCCTGCTCGGCATCTGAGCCCGTCCACCACACAACATCCCAGACCGCCGCCGTTGCCGTGGAGCCCGTTCAGGTAGCGCTCACTCGGACCAGTTCGGCGGGGAAGAATCCGCGACGCTCGGCCGTGTCACGCTCGCCCCACCAGGTGTTCATGAGGTCGAGGGTCGCGCCGCCCCGCGTGGGCGCCCGGACTAGCCGCAGCTTCCCACTCTCCAGCAGCCACTCTCCCCCGTTGGCGTACAGCCGGGTGAGGTCGCCGCGCTGCGCGTACAGCACCGGGGGTGTCGCCGTGGCCAGCGCGCGCCAGTCTGCTTCGTCGGCGACGACCGATACCGTCCGACTGCCCGCCCACGGCCGGCGCCACTGCGCGCCGAACGACGCGTCGAGGCGCGCCTGGGTGGGGCCGACCGCGAAGGTGAGGTCCGCGTGGTCGATGGCGTGCAGCAGGTACCGGCGTGCCTCCGCCAGAGCCGGCAGCCCATCGAGCCGAACGCCCACCTCGACGCCGCTGGTCAGCCCGTGCTCGCTGTCGAAGTTCGCCGAGAACAGCGCGCCGTGACGGCCATCCGCGATCGCGGCCTTGGCGTGCGTCAGGCTGTCGCCGACCACGCGCACCCCCAGCTCGGCGAGCGCGGTCGCCTCCCGACGGTGCTCGGCGATGTTGTTGCGGCCCCGGCAGAGCAGGGTGACCTCCACGCCGCGCCCCCGGGCCGCCGCGATCCGTTCGTGCAGCAGGTCGACGTGTTGGGTGAGCCCGCGCAGGCCGAACGTGGCGAGCAGCAGTTCCGAACGCGCGCGGTCGACGATGTCGTGCACCGTGCGCAGGATCAGTCGCTCGTCGTCGTGCGTCCAGATCACCCCGGGACGCGGCCCGGGCTCTGGCAGCGTCGGCTCGGTTGGCGACGCGGTCGGTTCGCGCGGGGCGAGGGCGTACTCCGCGCCGGGACGCGCCTCGTGGCGGCAGCCGGCGTACCAGAGGCGGGTAAACAGCCTGGCCAGCCGGTTCACCTCGGCCGCGTCGGAGAGCACGACGCCGCTCTCGCCGGTGACCTTGCGGTGCGGACGATCCGCGAGCGCACTGGTCTCCAGGTTGGCGCTGGACACGAGGGCGGCCTCGTCGTCGACCACGAGGAACTTCGCGTGGCACTGGTCGTGGCCACGGACGAAGACGCCGCGTCGGGTGAGCTCCTCGAAGCGGTGCCGCTGCGCGGCCTCGTCGGCCGTCGGGTTGTCCTCCAGCGCGGCCAGGCCTCGGCGTAGCCCGGCGTCGGTCCATGAGGTGATGACGTACACCCCGCCGCGCAGCCGCTCCACCGCCTCGAAGAGGGCGTCGAGCAGCGCGGCGTCGCCGATCCGAAAGCTCGCGAGGAAGATCTTCCGACGGGCGCCGCGGATAAGGTCGATGGCCGACTCGCGGATCGACGGGTCGGAGTCCCGGTAACTGAACCGGTGCTCGTACGGGCCCGGCCGCGGTTGCGCCGTAAACGGCACCGACTCTCTCGCCGGCCGCCGTAGGAAGTATCCGCCCGGTGCCACCATCGTCGCGAGGTTGAGCCGTTCGTCAGGCATAGTCGAAGTCCTCGGCGGCCCGCAGCGCGTAGGCGAGCGGGTAATGGCCCAACCGCCACGCCCGGTCCAGCACCGCGGCCGGCGCGAGCCGCTTGGCCACGCCGGGCGGCAACTGCCCGGCGAGCCCGGCCAGGCGCTCGTGCACGACACCGGCCACGGATCCCGCTGTGACGGCCCCGGCGATGGCGGCGTCGACGCCGATCGCCGCGGCGGCGCCATCGTCGACGGCGGCCGCCCGCACCGACACTTCGACGATCACGTCGTCGGTTTCGATGGCTAGGCCTACCGGGACGGCAAGGTTACGGCCAACGGCGGCGAGCAGGTCGGCGTGTTTTCCGGTGACCGCTAGCTCCCACTGTGCCGGACCGACCGGTCGGAGCTGGGGCGGCGTACCGGTCGCCTTGCGGTCGGCGACAAGGGCACGCCAGGCCGAGAGCGGTCGTTCGGTCATCGCCCGGTCGGCCCCGGACCAGGCCGCGACAAGCCGGTCAACTCCGGTCAGCTCGATCGAGGAGACATTTTCGCCAATAGACAGTCGCACGGCGGAACCGTCGATGACCCGCGCGGTGCACCGGTACACCGGGCACAGCCCGTCGGGGAAGGCGACGGTGTCGTCGTCGCTCACGATGTTGCCAGCCCCAATAAGATCACCTACGGTACTTCCCACCAGGTCGTCGTCGACCGGATACTGGCCGATCGGCCGTACTCGGGCGCTGTCCCAGCGTCGGAGTCCCCGGCCGGACCCAGCCGGGTCAAGCAGGATCGTTTCGCCGGTCGCCGGCAGGCACACGACATCGACAGTTCGCGCTCGTTCTGCGAAAACCTCGTCGGCGCCGAGCAGGCCGGCGGCGAGGTGCGTCGGCGTACCGTCGGGGTTGAGCAACCCCGCACCCACCAGGCGGCGGCCGAGCAACGGAAACAGGCCACTCGGCAGATCGGTGACCTCGGTAAACTCGGCCGGCGCGGCCGGTCCGAACGTCGCGGCCAGCTCGAGCACGAAGCGTTCCATCGAGGTGAGCCGTAGCGCTGCCTGCTCGCGCGCGGGAACGCCCCGCCACCAACGCACCGGCACCAGCGCCTCAGCGACGATCACGCGCGTGTCCTCGGCGATGTCGGGGGCGCGGTCGACCACGCGGAAGACCGCGCTCACCTGTCCTTCACCAGCCCGTACCCGGGGGCGCCGCCGTCCAGCTTGGCGAACAGTCCAGCGTAGAACCGCTCCGCAGCCGGCACCCCGCGCAGCCGGCGCAGGGTGTCGCCGTGGCCGACGAGGACAAGGGCCCGTCGGGCACGGGTGCAGGCGACGTTGAGCCGTCGCACGTCCTGCAGCCAGCGGCCCGCGCCGGCGCGCGGTCCGCGGTGGCCCACGTACGCTCGGCAGAAGCTGACAATCACAAGATCAGCCTCCTGCCCCTGCACCTTGTCGATGGCATCCACCACGCGGAAGCGCAGCGCCCGGAACCTCGGCGTGGCCGGCCAGCCGAGAGCCGCGCGGATGAGCGTGGCCTGCCGTCGGTAGAAGGTGAGCACACTGACCGTGACCGGTGGGGCACCGGTCAGGCGTAGCTCCCGCTCGATGCCCTCGCAGGTCGCGACAACCCAGTCGACTTCGAGCCGGTTGAAGCACCCGTTGTGGTACTGCTCATGCCGGGCCTTCGCGCCGTAGCTGGACGTGTCGAGCAGCGTCACCGGCTGCGCGAGTACGGCCGTGGTGAGCGGGGTTATCCCATGCTTCGCGAGGTCGGCGGGCGACGGCGTCACGTAGTCGCCGTCGTACACCGGGCGGCGGACCAGGGCTGCGATCGGTTCGATCATGCGGCGCTGTTCCACCAGCCGGGTCCGCAGCCGACCGGGGCAGCTGGCCACCGCCCGCTCGAACAGGCTGCGGACGAGATGGTCGAGCATGGCCGTCAGCAGGGGACGGTCGGCGTCCCGGCGCGGCCAGTTCTCCTCCATGACGGCCCGGTACGTCGCAGCCCAGGAGCCGTCGTCGAGGAGGTCCTGCGCCGTGCGCAGCACCTCCTCGGTGCGGTAGGCGTGCGCTTCCTCTTCGTCACGCCATAAGGTGGCCAGTTCGTCGACCGCGGGTCGCAGCCCTTGCCTGCCGCCCTTGTGTAGCGCGGCGACGGCGTGCAGGTGGTGCTCGTCCGCGCTGTCCACGTATGGCGGCAGTTGTTTCTCGTCCCCCACCAGAATCCAGCGCCGGGCGCGCACCGCGCCGATGAGGAACTCGCTGTCGACCACCCTGCTGGCCTCGTCGACGATGAGTGTGTCGAAGTCAAGGCCGTCGAGGAGCTTGGCCGCCACCCCGGTGGTGGTGCAGCAGACGACGTTCACGGCGCGGCGCAGCTCCTGGGCCAGCTGTTCGGGGTCGTCCGGCCGGGCCGCCTCGAACCATCGAGCCTCCAACACTTCCCGCTGTTGCAGGGCGGTGATGCGGGCCGTCACGCTGGCCAGGGCCGTCTCGGCGTCGGTGCCTGCGGGGAGCGCGACGGCGTCGGTGGCCTTCGCGAGTCGGCGTTCCGCCTCGGCCAGCGCCTGCCGGTCGCGTTCCCAGGCGACCTTGAGGTTCAGCCCACGGCCCTCGCGGTCGGCATGCGCGGCGGACAGGGCGGCGTCCGCAGCCGCCCGCTCGGCTACCCACCGCCGTTGCCCGTCGGTCAGCCGCTCGACCTCGGCAGCGGCCGCGCGGGCGGCCGTCGTCAGCTCGTACACCGCGTCGCGCTCGCCGAACATCCGCCGAAACCACGACCGGAAGCGCTGCCCGGCGGATAGGGCGGCTACCTGCTGGCGCAGGTCAGCGGCGGCCTGCTGAGTGCGCGGCAACGCCGTGGCCAGCTGCGCCAGCGCAGCGTCCGCGGCGCCGACGCGTTGACTGGCCGCCGCCCAGGCGCGTTGGAACGCCTTCTCCCAGGTGCGGAAGGCGGCGCCCGCGGCCGCCTCGGCTGCGCGTGCCCCCGCGAACGCCCGACCGGCCTCGACCCGCACGAGCAGGACGTCACGCTGCCCGGCCAGCCGACGAGCCTCGGCCCGCCACACCACGGCTCGCGACGTTGCCGGCGTGCGGGCGCGTTTCAGGTACGCCTCGCGTAGCCGCGTCGGCAGGAACCGTTGCAGCTCGTCGCTCACCTTCCGGTCGTCGTGGGCGAGCCGGACCGCGAACACCTCGGGCCGGTCGCCGATGCGGCCGAGCACCTCGTCGACGGCGACGTGCATCGGGGCCAGCAGCAACACCCGCTCGCCGCGCGTCACCAGTTGCAGCACCAGCTCCGTGATGACGGTCGTCTTGCCCGTGCCGGGCGGCCCTTGGATGAAGTACGCGTGGGGCGTGCCGAGCGCCCCGGCCACGGCGCGCTTCTGCTGTTTGTTGAGGGTCACGCCCGACAGGTACTCCGTCGGTTCGAGGGGAGGCGCGGGCGGCAGTGACGCCGGATCGCAGAGCAGCGTCGCGAGGTTGTGCCAGTCGCCCTCGACGTTGGCGTTGAGGAAGGTGTCCAGCGCCGCCGCGTGCTTGCCCATGGCGAAGCGTTCCTGCTGGGAGAGCGTGACCTGGTCGCCCGCGCGCAGCAGCTGAGGTGCCGCACGCGGCTGGGGCAGCTCCGCGTCGCGGCCATCAAGCGACAGTATCGGCAGCCGGTACTCTTCACCGCTGGCGGCCACGTCGACGACCCGGCCCTCCACAAACCCGGCCGGGCTCGTGAGGGACAGCTCGACACGTTCCTGGTCGGCGGCGGTCACCTCGGCGGCGGTCTCCGGCCGGCGGGCACGCTCGGCGCGCTTCTCCAGCAGGGCGAACATCGCCCGCAACGACGAGTACCGCTGCCGGACGTCGCGGTGCAGCCGACCGTGAGCCGACCGTTGCGGCTGGCCGCTGGCCAACTCCCGACGAGCGCGATCCACCGCCCGTTGCCGGTCGCGGACAACTCGCAGCGCGTGCTCGTACGCAGCCGCCATAGCCCCGAGGTCGAAATCCACCTCGTCACGCACGTCGTCGAAGACGACATCGCCCGGGCAGACCGTGGCCCGCCGGTCGAAACCGGTCCCCGACTTGATGGACGTCACCCAGGCGATCGGCAGCCCGGAATACCTGGCGTCCCGCGGACTGACGAAGACCTTGTACGCGGTCCCGGACACGCAGTAGTACACGCCGTCTCTTCCGTCGCGTTCCTCGACGATGACCCCGGCGCGCAGGTCGGCCGCTACCTGGTCCAGCGGGAACCCGTAGTCGCGGGACACGTTGACGCTCAGCCGCAGCGGAACCGCCTCGAACATGGTTCGCGCGAACAGCTCGCGGTGGCGCTGGCGCGCGTACCGGTCGGCCCACTCGGCGGGTGGCCGCAACCGTGATCCGGTCATACGTCGACCACGAACTCCAGCAAGGCCAGCCGCTTGTCGACGTTCTCGCCGGGAAACGCCAACGACCAGAACGCGCGCAGGCAGCGCAGCGCAAGGCTCTGCAGGGCCTCGCGAACGTCCTCGCTCACCGTCTCGGTGCCATGGGCGAGCACGGAGTGGTTGCGCGCGAGCAGCTCGTTCTTGACGCGGCGTAGGGCCTTCGTCGTCGTGAACCCGAGCCGTTTAACCATCCGATCATCGAGGGCGCAAAGCAGGAGTATCCCGTTCATCACCCCCACCTCGAAGGGCAGCTCGGTCGTCGCCTGGCCGTGCACGTCGGCGGTGAGCGACTTCAACCGTGCCAGGAGCACCTCGGGGTCGTCGTGCAGCAGCCGATAGTCCGGCTTGCCGGTACGGAACCCTGGCCCCACGATCGCCAGTCGTTGCGCGACGGCGGACTCCACCGTGCGGTAGAACAGCAGCGCCGCGAAGTCATGGCGACCGAGCCGGGCGTAGTGCAGGCCGAGCAGATAGAAGTTGAGCAGCAGGGGCGGGATATCGCGCTGTTTGTCAGGCGCGTTAGCGAGCATGTCGAGCAGGTCCAGCTGGGCGTTCAGCCGCTGTGCGACGTCGTGGGCCACCCGGTGCCCGGGATCGGTCAAGCGCGCACGCAGCACGGGCACACTCGCGCGGAGAGCGTTGAAGTCCAGGTCACACCACGCCTGGTACACGATGGATAGATCACGCATGAACCTTGCTCGAGCCGGCTCGAACGCGCTGTTGGCCACTTCCTCGAACCGGGTACGCGCCGCCCCGTACGCACCGTGGCGGAAAGCGACCAGCGCGGCCGCCGTCTCCCGGTCCCCGAACAGCTCCGTCGGGTTGGGCACGATGACCAGCCGTTCGCTGCCGGGCTCGGACTGTCGCAACTCCGGATCGAACCGGCTGTCGATGTAGCACAGCGGCAGGTCGAGCTGAGCCGCCGCCAACGCGGCGCTGGCGCTCATCACCTTCTTGCCGCCGGTGATGTCGATGATGACGTGCGGCCGGACTCCGCCGGAGGAGGCCGCCGCCTCCCTGATCACCTGGTAGATCTTCATCGGATCCACCGGGTCGACGTATCGCGTGTCGATGAGCGAGATCGGCAGCCCGAGCTTCTCGTGGATGACGTCCACGCTGGCCCGCGTCGAGTCCGATCCAACGACCATCAGCCGCTTTGCCCCCACCAATGTGAAGGCCAGGATCGTGGTTTCCGGCGAGAAGCCGGACAGACTCACCAGGAGATCAACGGGCGGGCGATGAACCTTCGCGGAGTTACGCCGCGCGTGCTCGATAGTCGCGGGCAGCAGCTCCGCCAGCCGGAACCGCCGCGCCTGCTCGGCCGGATGCCCTTCGCCGTACTGCTCCTCGCCCCGGAAAATGCGCCGCAGGCGGGCGTTCATGTCAGCTAGCGAATCCATCGTTGCTTGACATTAGCGACGGGACACGCCATTCGCATGGCGAGCAGGTAGTCGTTAGTGGATCGATACCTCTGACGCGGCCCCGCATTCTCCCCGATCATCGACGCGCCGTTTCCCGGTGCCTTCGCAGCTTCTCCTTGTCCGGCCAAAGATCGCGGCGATCAGGAAGCCCCAGGTCTTTGCCATCGAGGTTCTTGTACTGCCGGTACGTCACCTCGCTAGACACGCGGATTCGGTAGTTGCCATCGATCCAGATCAGCCCCAGATCGAAAAGCTGGTGGATATCAGCGCGAAGGAGCAATCCGTTCGTCACCACGCTGTTCTGCTGCGTGTAACCCTCGATGTGGGCTGC
>JAEZGP010000788.1 GCA_023437285.1 Actinomycetes bacterium
GCCGAGCCGTCGGCGGCCAGCGCGGCGTCGGCGGCCAGCGCAACGTTGGCGGCCGGCCAGGCCACACCCGCCGAGCGCGCCGAACTCAGCGTCTGGCCCGGCCAGCGAACGTACCGCTCCGTGGCCGTCTACGGGCGCCGGCTGGTGCCCGGCACCCAGCTCACGCTCTGGTTCGGCGCCGCGGAGACCACCAACCCCGACGCGGGACCGGTCGGCGGCAACGCGGGCTGCAACCAGATGTCCGGTCGGGGCCACATCACCGGCGGCCGCCTCCTGATCCCCGCGCTCGCCTCGACCCGGATGTACTGCGGAGCGGCGCTCATGCGGCAGGAGCAGTGGTTCGCCAACCTGTTGACGGGCCGCCCGACCATCCGGATCACGGGCGACCGCCTTGTGCTGCGTCAAGCGCGCCGGCTCACGGTCGTCTTCACAGCCGCGCCGCTCGGCGGCGCCGGCTAAACACGCGGCGCCGGCTAAGGAAACGGCGCCGCTAAGGGATCGGGCTCTCCCGGGCCTCGTTCTCGTGGCCGAGCGCGCCCCAGATCTGCACAACGGTCTCGTACTCCTCGCCCGGCGGTAGTGCCTCGATCTGGGCGACGATGCCGTCCGGGGCCCCGGCCTCGCGGACGACCTCGACGAGTGCGTCGCGGTCACCCGGCAGGGCCGTTCGGGGAATCCACCGGCCCAGCTCGCTGCGGCCGTCGATCTCCTCGGGCGTCGGCATGGACGGGCCGGTCACCTCGCCGTACAGCCGGGGCTGGTATGCCTCGTCCTCGGCGTCCGGCTCGGGTAGCGGCCGCTCCTGCACCACCCGGGACCCGACTACGTTCTGTTCCCGCGCCTCACGCGCCATCTCGTTGTCCAGATGCCGGCTGTGCTTGGTGTTTCCTCGCTCCATGCCAGGCGCCCTACCCACGTTCGTCGGGGTTTAACGCCCTACCGTGCGGGAACAACGCCCGGATACGGACAACGAGGAGGTACGGCCATGACCCAGACCGTGGGTGACCTCATGACCGTCAACCCGGTGCGCGCGAGCGCCGCCGCCCCGCTGATCGAGGTGGCGCGCACGATGCGTGACGAGATGATCGGTGACGTCCTGGTGACGGACAACGGGCAGGTGTCCGGAGTCGTGACCGACCGGGACATCACGATCCGGGCAGTCGCCGAAGGACTCGACCCCTACAGCACGCCGGTGGGCCAGGTGGCGAGCAGCGGCATGATCAACATTTCGATGGACGCCCCGCTCAGCCAGGCGGTGCAGCTGATGCGGCAGGAGGCCGTGCGCCGCCTGCTGGTCACCGACGAATTCGGCACGGCGTGCGGGGTGATCTCCCTCGGCGACCTGGCGGCGGAGCTGGACCCGAACTCGGCGCTCGGGACGATCAGCGGGGCTCCCCCGAACGACTGAGTTCAAAGATGCTGTACGCCTGGCGGATCACGGGATGGGCCACGTTGCGCACCCGTACCCCGCCGGGCGTGCGGCCGCGTTCGGTGCCGGCGTGCGCGTGACCGTGCACGGCCAGGTCCGTCGGCACCGAGTCCACCGCCTCGGCCAGCAGGTACGACCCGAGGAACGGGTAGATCTCCAACGGCTCCCCGACGAGGGTGTCCGGCACGGGCGAGTAGTGCATGAGCGCCACCCGTACGTCGGTGTCGAGCTTGCCGAGCGCGGCGGCGAGCCGGTCGGCGGAGTCGCAGGTCGTACGGATGAAGGCCTTCATCTCGGCCTCGCCGAACGCGCTGGCGCACCGGCCGGCGAACCCGCCGCCGAACCCCTTCACGCCGGCCACGCCGAGCCGCCCGCCGGGCGTGTCGACCTCGAACGTGTCGCCCTCCAGGACGGCGATCCCCGCGTCGCGCAGCGTCTCGGCGACCTCGTCCGCCTGGTCGCTGTGGTGGTCGTGGTTGCCGAGGACGGCGACGACCGGGACGGGGAGCCCGCCGAACTCCTCGGCCACGCACCGGGCCTCGGCGACCGTCCCGTGCCGGGTGAGGTCCCCGGCGAGCAGCAGCACGTCGGCCCGGTCCCCGAGGTCGGCCAGCGCGGGCCGGAACCGGCCCAGGACATCCTTGTCGAGGTGCACGTCACCGACCGCGGCGACGCGGATGGGTGTGCTCACGACAGGTCCTCCGCTTCGACAGGCGGGCGGGTGGGCACGATCTGGATGTCGCACTGCACGACGATGTCCGGGAATTCGAGTGCCACGAGCCGCACGATGTCGTCGCGGCGGTTGGGTGTGGCGACCACGCCGCAGAGCACGATCGTGCCCTCCCGCCGCACGACGGTGATGCCCTGTTCGGCGACGCTCTCATGCTCGGCGAGCAGCCGTTGTACGCGGGCCTCGCCGTACTCGTCCAGTTGCATCAGCGGCCCTCCTCGATCACCGATGGCGGAACGACGTCCAGCAGCCCCAACAGGACAAGGAACGACGCCGCGTACGGGGAGTCGGCGGTCTCCTTGCGGACCCGGGGCCAGTCGATCTGCTCGCGCAGCGACCGGGCCATCGGCAGGGCGCGCGAGAAGTCGCAGTGGTGTTGGGAGAAGGCGAGCAGCTTGTGCACCATGAGGTGGGTCGCCGAGAGGACGGGCATGTGCAGCGCGCCGACGGGGCGGTCGATCGCGTCGGCGAGGGTCTCTTCCGTGACGGGGCGTTCCACGGGCCGGTAGATCAGGTCCACCATGCGGTCGCCGTCGAAGACCTTGGTGAGCCAGTCCTCGGGCGGTTCCTCGGCGCGGAAGCCGTTGGCCGTGAGGACCTCGAGTGCCCGGGGGATGTCCTGCTCGCGCAGCGCGAAGTCGACGTCGTGGTCGCTGGAGGTGCCGCCGTGGGCGTACACGGCGAAGCCGCCCATGAGGGCGAACGGGATATCGGCCTGCTTGAGCGCCGACGCGGTGCGCACAAGCGTCTCGAGGAGCCCTTCGTCAAGAGGTACCGGCATGTGTGGACTCTTACCCAGCGACCGACCCCCTACACCGGGTGGGTATGGGGTGACTTATCCATGATACGGCGGTTGGCTGCCCGCACCGGGGGTAGATGCAGCGGCTGTGTACCCACTGATCCCGCCGTTGCCGGACACGCTGCAGGTCGAGGTCACCTCGGCCTGCAATCTGCGCTGCGCCATGTGCCTCGTGCGGTACAAGCCGCCGGTCAACCGGCTCGCCGGGGCCATGGACCTCGACATGTTCCGCGCCCTGCTCGCCGACCTGCCGCGCCTGCGTCAGCTGACCCTGCAAGGGCTCGGCGAGCCGCTGCTGTCGCCGTACCTGCTCGACATGGTGCGCCTCGCGCACGAGCGCGGCGCGCGGGTCGGCTTCAACTCCAACGCCACGCTGCTCACCCGCAGGCGGGCCCGGGAGTTCATCGACGCGGGTCTGGACTGGCTGCACGTCTCGCTCGACGGCGCCGACGCCGAGACGTTCGAGGCCATCCGCGAGGGGGCCACGTTCGACACGGTGGTGGGCAACCTGGCCGGGCTGCTGGCGGCCAAACGCGACGCGGGCCGCGAAACCCCCTGGGTACGGGTCGTGTTCGTCGCCATGCGCCGCAACGTCGCCCAACTGCCCGACCTGGTGCGGCTGCTCGCCGACGTCGGCGTGAGCGAGCTGCGCGTGCAGAACCTGTCGCACACCTTCGACGACGCCGACCCGGCCGGCGCCTACGGCGAAATCCGGGAGTACGCGGCACAGCAGGCTCTATGGACCGCCCCCGACCTGGCGATGGCGCAACGGTCGTTCGCGGCCGCCCGGGCCGCCGCCGACGAAGCGGGCCTGACGCTGCGGCTGCCGCGCCTGTCGCCCGTCCCGGCCGGGTCCGCCGCGCCGGGCACCCCCGGCTG
>JAEZGP010000801.1 GCA_023437285.1 Actinomycetes bacterium
GCCCGGCCGCGTACCGGACGGCCGAGGCCAGCATCGCGCGGGTGCGCGGCGTGACGAACGGGTACCCGTAGATCTGCCCGTGCGGGTGGTGCAGGGTCACGCCGATCTCGATGCCCCGGTTCTCGAAACAGAAGACCTGCTCGACATCGTCGCGCGCGGACAGCGCGGCCGTACGGTCGGCGAGGGCGTCGAGGACCGTACGGGCCCGGGTGGGGCTCAGCTCGGCGAACGACGACGTGTGCTCGGGCGTGAAGCAGACCACCTCGCAGCGGCCGACGCCGGGCTGGATCGGGCTCAGCGGCGTGACCTGCGCCCCGGCGACCAGATCGACTTCGGCCGGGTGGTCGCTGAACGACGGGAACCGGTTCTCGAAGACGGCCACGTCGTAGCTCGCGGCCGGCACCTCGCTGGCGCGCGTCGGCGTCGACGGGCACAGCGGGCACTCGTCGGTGGACGGCAGGAACGTGCGGGTCTGCCGGTGGGCGGCGATGGCGACCCACTCGTCCAGCAGCGGGTCGTAGCGCAACTGGGAGGCGAGCGGCCGCGGGTCGAGCGTACGGGTGTCGACGGCCGTGGTGCGGTCGGGCGGGTAGGCACCCGTCGCGTCCGGCTCGTCGAAGTAGATCAGCTCGCGGCCGTCGGCGAGGGTCGTGACCGTGCGTCTCATGCCGTCTCCACGATGATCAGTTCGCCGACCTCGGCGGCGAGGATGTCGCGGGCGGCGTCGGGCAGCCCGGAGTCGGTGATCAGCACGTCGGCCTCGCGCAGCGCGGCCATGGTGGAGATGCCGACCGTGTCCCACTTGGTGTGGTCGGCCAGCACGACCAGGCGGCCGGCGGACGCGACGAGGGCCCGGTTGGTCTCGGCCTCCATGAGGTTCGGCGTGGTGAAGCCGGCCCGCTGGCTCATGCCGTGCACGCCGAGGAACAGCACGTCGCAGTGGAGGCTGCCGATCGCGGCCACGGTGAGGGGCCCGACGAGGGCGTCCGAGCGGGTGCGCACCCCGCCGGTGAGCACGACCTGCGGGGCCGACTCCAGCAGCACCACGCCGCCGTCGGGCGGCTCGCCGTGGTTGTCGCGGCGCAGGGCGTCGGCGACCGGGATCGAGTTGGTGACCACGGTGAGGTCGGGCACGTCGCGCAGCAGCCCGGCCAGGCCGGCCGTCGTCGTGCCGGCGGACAGGGCCACGGCGGCGCCGGGTCGGGCGAAGGACGCCGCCCGGCGCGCGATGGCGGCCTTCTCGGCGCGCTGGCGCACCGACTTGGCGGCGAAGCTCGGCTCGTGCGCGGTGCCGGGCCCGGCGGCCGTCGCCCCGCCGTGCACCTTGGCCAGCAGGCCGCGCTCGTCGAGCACGTCGAGGTCGCGGCGGATCGTCATCTCGGAGACGGCCAGCTCCGCCGCCAGCTCGGCCACCCGCACCGACCCCGTGCGGCGTACCCGCTCCAGGATCTCCGACCGCCGTTGGCTCGCGAGCATCACGCCGCCTCGGCCAGCGGGGCCGGGAGCTGCGCGGCGGCCTCCCGCAACACGACCACGCCGCCGGCCGCGACCTCGGTCGGGCCAGCCCACACGGTGCCGCTCAGCAGGTCCTCGCCGGCGACGGGCACGGTGGCGGGCCCGTCGCCGTGGTTGAGCAGGAACAGAAACGATGTGCCGTCGGCGTGGCAGCGGCGGACCGCCTCGACGCCCGGCGGCGTGCCGGGCAGCGTCGGTGCGACCCCGGCGGCTTCGGTCACGTCGAGCAGCAGGCCGCCGAGGGACACGTCGGGCAGGCGGGTGCCCACGTACCACGCCGTACCCGCGCCGTGGCGGTGCCGGGTGATCGCGGGGGAGCCGGCGACCGGCCCCGCCGCGTACGTGGCCAGGACGCGGGCCCCCGCCGAACGACCCAACTCCGACCACGCGTACCCGGTCGTGCCGTCGCTGAGCACGGTGGTGGCCCCCGCCGGCAGCGGGTAGAACTCCTCGATCCGCACGCCCAGCAGCTCGCGCAGGGCGCCGGGGTAGCCGCCGGTGCGTACCCGGTCGCGCTCGTCCACCACCCCCGAGTACGGCCCGACGACCAGGTGGGCGCCGGCGGCCACCCGCCGGGTGAGGGTGGCGGCGTCGGCGTCGCTCAGGGCGTACAGCGCCGGGGCGAGCAGCACCGGGTAGCGGTCGAGGTCGGCCCCCGGATGGACGAGGTCGGCGGTGATGCCAACCCGCCAGAGCGCCCGGTGCCAGCGGGCCACCTCGTCGAAGCAGGCCAGGTCGACGCTCGGGTGCGCGCCGTGCTCCTGGGCCCACAGCGACTCGTAGTCGAGCAGGATCGCCACGGACGCGGGCACGGTGGCGCCGTCGACGTCGGCCAGCGCGCGCAGGTGGCGGCCCAGCTCGACGACCTCGCGCCAGATTCGCGAGTCGGTGCCCGCGTGCGGGACCATGCCCGAGTGCCAGCGCTCGGCGCCCGCGACGCTGGCGCGCCACTGGAAGAACATGGCGCCCTCGCTGCCGCGCGCCACGTGTCCCAGGGCGTCGCGGACCAGCCGGCCCGCCGGCTTGGCGAGGTTGCGGGGCTGCCAGTTGACCGCGCTGGTGGAGTGCTCCATGAGCAGCCAGGGGCCGCCGTCGGCGAGCGAGCGGGTCAGGTCGGCCGCGAAGGCGATCTGGGCGGCCGGCGGGGCGGCCGCGTCATTGATCACGTAGTGGTCGTTGGAGACCAGCCGGCCCGGACCGCGCAGCTCGCGGGCCCACGCCCAGTGGTCGAGTTGGGTGTGCGTGGCGATCAGGTTGGTCGTGACCGGGACGTCGGGGGTGAGCCGGGCCAGCAGGTCACGCTCGGCGACGCACAGCGACAGGATCTCGGCGGAGTTGAACCGGCGAAAGTCGAGGGCCTGGCCGGGGTTGCCGAACGTGGGGGTGGCGCGCGGCGGGATGACCTCGGACCAGTCGCCGTAGCGCTGGGACCAGAAGGCGGTGCCCCACGCGTCGTTGAGCGCCTCGACGGTGCCGTAGCGCTCGCGCAGCCAGCCCCGGAACGCCTCGGCGGACGTGTCGCAGTAACAGGCCGAGACGTGGCACGCGTACTCATTGTTGAGGTGCCACAGCGCGAGCGCGGGGTGATCGCCGTAGCGCTGCGCGAGCCGTTCCACCAGCGTGAGCGCGGCGGCCCGGTAGTCCGGCGAGGACGGGCAGTAGGCCTGGCGGCTGCCGTGGCTCAGGACGCGGCCGTCGGCGTCGACCGGCCGGCTGGCCGGGAAGGCGGTGGTGAACCACGGGGGCGGGGACGCCGTCGCGGTGGCCAGGTCGACCGCGATGCCGCCCGCGTGCAGCAGGTCGATCACCCGGTCGAGCCAGCCGAAGTCCCAGCGGTCGGGCGCGGGTTGCAGCCACGCCCAACTGAAGACGCCGACCGTGGCGAGGGTGACCCCGGCCTCGCGCATCAGCGCGACGTCGGTGGCCCACACGTCCTCGGGCCACTGCTCGGGGTTGTAGTCGCCGCCGTAGCACAGGCCTGAGACGCGCGGAATGATGGCCGGCACCGTTCGCCTCCCCGAGGACCGCACACAACCGAACAGTTCCGCACACTATCGCACGCGAGGAGCGCACACAAGAGCTCAGATGCCGCGACCCAGGCGGTGCAGCGCGTGCAGGACCCGCTCCACGCGGACGAGGCCGCTCGCGGCGGCCATGGCGATCGCGGCGCGCGGCTCGCGCCAGTTGTTACGGATCGCCGCGCGGGCCCACCGCAGGGCCTCCGTACGGTTGCCCTGCGCGGCCTCCCAGCAGGCCATCTGCCCGTACACGCGGGCGGCGCCCGGCGGGGTCGCACCGATCTCCGGGTGGCGGGCCAACATCCAGCGCAGCGAGGAGATCTTCGTCTCGTACTCGTGAGCGAACAGCGAGCTGCGCCCCCACAGCACCCGCACGAGCGGCACGTCCAGGTGCAGGATCGGGGCCAGGCGAGCGGCCCGCAGCAGCAGGTCCCAGTCCTCGTTCTGGCTGCCGGGGGCGTCCTCGGCGACCAAGCCGATGCCGCCGCGGGCCGGGTCGGTCAGGATCGCCTCCCGGCGCATCAGGAACCCCGACGAGTGCAGCATCGCCATCCGCGAGCGGGCCAGGTCGGCGACGGCCACCTCCTGCATGCCGGCCAACCGCGGCACCCGACGGCCCCCGTACTCGACCTCGATCGCGCACGTGGTGAACAGCGTGCCCGGCCGCGCGCGCAGCGCCGAGACCTGGGCGGTCAGCTTGCCCGGCAGCCAGGCGTCGTCATCGTCCAG
>JAEZGP010000802.1 GCA_023437285.1 Actinomycetes bacterium
GGGCGGCAGCGGGGCGGCCGCGACCAGCGGCCGGTCACCCGGGGGCGATCCGCGCCACGCACCACGCCGTGCGGCGACCGGCGAGATCGCGTGACGGGCTAGGATGAATCGGCAACGTGCGGGGGCGCTTCCCGCAAAGCCGTGCTGACGAATCCGGACATCGCGAGCCCCGGGCGACCGGTGCGTGGGGTGCCGGGCCAATCGATCGGGGTCTCACGCCATGGATCTGTCCCAGCCGCTGCCGCTCGGCCTTACCTACGACGACGTACTCCTGCAGCCCGCCGAGTCCGACATCGTGCCCAGCCGGGTCAACACGGCCACCAAGCTCACCCGCAACGTGGGCATCGCCATGCCGATCGTGTCCAGCCCGATGGACACCGTGACCGAGGCGCGGATGGCCATCGCCATGGCCCGCCAGGGCGGCATCGGCGTGCTGCACCGCAACCTCTCGATCGAGGACCAGGCGCTCCAGGTCGACCAGGTCAAGCGCTCCGAGGCCGGCATGGTCACCAACCCGGTCACCTGCGGCCCGGACGACACGCTGCGCGACGTCGACGCGCTGTGCGCGCGCTACCGGATCTCGGGCGTACCCGTGACCGACGCCAACGGCGTCCTGGTGGGCATCGTCACCAACCGCGACATGCGGTTCGAGACCGACAACAGCCGCCCGGTCCACGAGATCATGACCCGGATGCCGCTCATCACCGCCCGCGTCGGGGTGAGCAAGGACGAGGCGCTGGCCCTGCTGCGCAAGCACAAGGTCGAAAAGCTGCCCCTGGTCGACGACGCGGGCCGGCTGCGCGGTCTGATCACCGTCAAGGACTTCACCAAGAGCGAGCAGTTCCCCAACGCCACCAAGGACGATCAGGGCCGCCTGCGCGGCGCCGCCGCCGTCGGCGTGGGCGAGGAGTCCTACAAGCGGGCCCGCGCTCTGGTCGACGCGGGCGTGGACGTGGTCATCGTCGACACCGCGCACGGCCACCAGCGGGCCGTGCTGGAGATGGTTTCCCGGCTCAAGAAGGACACCGCGGTCGACGTCATCGGCGGCAACGTCGCCACGTACGCCGGGGCGGCCGCCCTGGTCGGGGCCGGCGCCGACGCGGTCAAGGTCGGCGTGGGGCCCGGCGCCATCTGCACCACCCGCATCGTGGCCGGCGTCGGCGTGCCGCAGATTACCGCGATCATGGAGGCGGCGCGGGCGTGCCGGCCAGCCGGGGTGCCGGTCATCGCCGACGGCGGCATCCAGTACTCGGGCGACATCGCCAAGGCGATCGTGGCCGGCGCGCACACCGTCATGCTGGGCGGCCTGCTGGCGGGCTCCGAGGAGAGCCCCGGCGAGATCATCTTTATGAACGGCAAGCAGTTCAAGTCGTACCGGGGCATGGGTTCGCTCGGCGCCATGCAGTCGCGCGGGCAGGGCCGGTCGTACTCCAAGGACCGCTACTTCCAGGACGACGTGTCCGAGGAGAAGCTGGTGCCGGAGGGCATCGAGGGCCAGGTACCGTACCGGGGGCCCCTGTCCCAGGTCGCCCACCAGCTCATCGGTGGCCTGCGCCTGGCGATGGGGTACGTGGGCGCCGAGTCGATCGCCGACATGCACAGCCGGGGCCAGCTGGTCCGCATCACCGCGGCGGGGCTCAAGGAGAGCCACCCGCACGACATCCAGATGACCGTCGAAGCCCCGAACTACCACACCCGTTAATAAGGAGCAGCCGCCGTGCGAGATGTCGTCGAGATCGGCCTGGGCAAGACCGCGCAGCGGGGATACCACCTGGACGACGTCGCGATCGTGCCGAGCCGACGCACGCGCGACGTCGACGACGTCTCCACGGCCTGGCAGCTGGACGCGTACCGGTTCGACATCCCCTGCGTGGCGCACCCGAGCGACGCCACGATGAGCCCCGACACGGCCGTGGCGCTGGGCCGCCTCGGCGGCCTCGGCGTGCTCAACGTCGAGGGCCTGTGGTGCCGGTACGAGGACCCGTCGAAGGTGCTCGAGGAGCTGTCCGGGCTCGACGACGACGGGGTGGCCGCCACCCGCCGCCTCCAGGAGGCGTACGGCGAGCCGATCAAGCCGGAGCTGATCGCCGAGCGGGTCCGGGTCATGCGGGAGGGCGGCGTGACCGTCGCCGTGCGGGTCTCGCCCCAGCACACCCTCGCGCTGGCCCCCGTGATCCTCGACGCGGGCGTCGACATCCTAGTGATCCAGGGCACCATCGTGTCCGCCGAGCACGTGTCGACCACGGACGAGCCGCTCAACCTCAAGGAGTTCATCGCCGACCTCGACCTGCCGGTCATCGCGGGCGGCTGCACCGACTACAAGACGGCGCTGCACCTCATGCGCACCGGCGCGGCCGGGGTCATCGTGGGCATGGGCGCCGACGAGCTGGCCACCACCGACCGGGTGCTCGGCATCCGGGTGCCGATGGCCACCGCGATCGCCGACGCGGCCGCCGCCCGCCGCGACTACCTCGACGAGACCGGCGGCCGGTACGTGCACCTCATCGCCGACGGCGGCATCGACACCTCCGGCGACATCGCCAAGGCGCTGGGCTGCGGCGCGGACGCGGTCATGCTGGGCGACGCGCTCACCCGCGCCGAGGGCGCACCGGCCGGCGGCGCCTGGTGGCATTCGGCCGCGAGCCACCCCGACCTGCCGCGCGGCGCGTACGGCCTGGCCGGGGAGCCGCTCGGCTCGCTGGAGCGGCTGCTGTACGGCCCGTCCGACGACCCGGACGGCTCGCTGAACCTGTTCGGCGGCCTGCGCCGGGCGATGGCCAAGTGCGGGTACCGCGACCTCAAGGAGTTCCAGAGGGTCGGCCTGGTTCTCGACCGGTGACCCGCCGCCGAAGCGGCCGGGCCCTCGTCGCGGTCGCCGTACTCCTCCTCGCCGGCTGCTCGGGCGGCGACCCCCAGCCCGTCTGGCACACTCCGCCCGTCGCCGGCGCCACCATGACGTCGGCGCCGGGGGTCGGCTCGCCCGGCCTCGGCGACCCGTACTACCCGGACGCCGGCAACGGCGGCTACGACGTCGGGCACTACGACCTGACGATCAGCTACGAGCCGGACCGGCACCGGATCACCGCCCGGGCCGTCATCCGGGCCACGACGCTGACCCCGCTGTCGCGGTTCAACCTCGACCTGCACGGGCTCACCGTGCGCTCGGCGACGGTCGCCGGCAAGCCGGCGGCCACGAGCCGGGCCGGCGACGAACTCACCCTCACCCCGGCCGAGCCGCTCGCCGCCGGCACGGCCTTCGAGACGGTCATCGAATACGGCGGGACGCCCAGCACGTACGGCGATCCCGGCCTGGCGGGCGGGGAGGGATTCGTCGCGCACGACGGGGGCGCCATCGCCCTGGGCCAGCCGGAGAGTGCCGCCGCCTGGTTCCCGTGCAACGACCATCCCGCCGACAAGGCCACCTACGACGTGAAGCTGACCGTGCCCGGCGACCTCGCGGCGCTGAGCAACGGGGTGCTGCGCAGCAAAACCACGAAGGGCGGCCGCACCACGTGGGCCTGGGCGACGACCTCGCCCATGGCGACCTACCTGGCCACGGCCGTGATCGGCGACTACCGGGTGCGCACCAGCACGCACGACGGGCTGCCGGTCATCACCGCCGTGGCCGCCGGTCTGCCCGCCACCATGGACGACGCGATGGCCCGTACGCCGGAAGTTCTTGATTTTCTTGAGGAGCACTTCGGGCCCTACCCGTTCGACGCGCTCGGTGGGATCGTGCACGACAACGCGAGCCTGCGCTTCGCGCTGGAGACGCAGACCCGCCCCGTGTACGTGTCGTCGTTCTTCATGGGGCCCAAGCCGTCGGTGACCGTCGTCGCGCACGAGCTGGCCCACCAGTGGTTCGGCGACAGCGTGTCCGTGCGCGACTGGCGCGACATCTGGCTCAACGAGAGCTTCGCGACGTACGCGGGGTGGTTGTGGGCGGAACGGGAGTTCAAGCGGCCGTTGGCCGTGTCGTTCAGCACCGCCTACGACACGGCGGCCGAGGACGTGTGGACGACCCCGCCGGCCGACCCGGGCCGGGCGAACATGTTCAGCGACTCCGTCTACGACCGGGGCGCGATGACGCTCTACGCCCTGCGGCAGGCGGTCGGCGCCGAGGCGTTCGACCGGATCGCCCGCGAATGGGCCGAAAAGAACAAGAACGGCAACGTCACCACCGCCGACTTCATCGCGCACGCCGAAGCGGTCTCCGGCCGCCAGCTCGACGACCTGTTCCAGGCGTGGCTCTACGGCCGCAGCAGGCCGGCGAAGCCCTAGTCAGCAGCCCTCCTACCAGGCACAATGCCCACGTGTACGACGTGGTGGTCATCGGCTC
The DNA here is from genome assembly GCA_023437285.1 of Actinomycetes bacterium. Lineage (GTDB taxonomy): Bacteria > Actinomycetota > Actinomycetes > Mycobacteriales > Micromonosporaceae > Luedemannella. Next base: position 4,340 of record JAEZGP010000802.1, read on the forward strand.
GGGGTTCGGCGGCAGCGTGGCCGCGCTGCGCCTCGCGGAGAAGGGCTACCGGGTCGCCGTGGTCGAGGCGGGTCGCCGCTTCGCCGATCACGAACTGCCGCGCACGTCGTGGCGGCTGCGCCGGTTCCTGTGGGCGCCCGCGCTCGGCTGCCGGGGCATCCAGCGGCTGGACTTCATCCGCGGCCGCGACGGCGCGGGCGGGGTCCTCGTCCTGTCCGGGGCCGGCGTCGGCGGCGGCAGCCTCGTCTACGCCAACACCCTCTACGAGCCCCACCGGGCCTTCTTCGCCGACCCGCAGTGGGCCGGCATCACCGACAGGGCGGCCGAACTCGCCGCCCACTACGACCAGGCGTCGCGGATGCTCGGCGTCGTGCGTTACCCGAAGATGACGCCCGCGGACGCCGCGCTGTCGGCCGTCGCGGACCGCCTCGGCGTCGGCTCCTCCTTCTCGTTGACGCCCGTCGGCGTGCACCTCGGCGCCGGCCCGGGCGGCAGCGTCGCCGACCCGTACTTCGGCGGGGCCGGGCCGGCGCGCTCCGGCTGCCGGCACTGCGGGGAGTGCATGACCGGCTGCCGGCACAACGCCAAGAACACGCTGGTCAAGAACTATCTTTACCTTGCCGAGAGCGCCGGGGTGGAGATCATCGCGGACACCTCGGCCACCGCGGTGGTCCCGGTCGCCTCCGGTGGGTACGCCGTGAGCGTCCGGCGTACGGGTTCCTACCTGCGGCCGCGCCGTCGCGTGCTGCGGGCCGAGCAGGTGATCTTCGCGGCGGGGGCGCTCGGCACGCAGCGGCTGCTGCACCGCATGCGGGCCACCGGCGCGCTGCCCGACCTGTCCGACCGGGTCGGGGCGCTGACCCGGACCAACTCGGAGGCGATCCTCGGCGCGTCCGTACCGGTCCGCGCCGCCCGCCGGCGGTCGGTCGACTTCACCGAGGGCGTGGCGATCACCAGCTCCATCCACCCGGACCCGGACACCCACATCGAGGCGGTCCGGTACGGCCGCGGCTCCAACGCGATGGCCCTGCTGCAGACGGTCCTGACCGACGGCGGGCCGCGCCGGGCCCGGCGGTGGCTGGCGACGCTCCTGCGCCACCCCGTCAGGACCGCCCGCACCCTGTCGGTGCGCAACTGGTCGCAGCGGACCGTCGTGACGCTGGTCATGCAGGCCCTGGACAATTCGTTGACGCTGGTGCCCCGGCGCGGCCTCCTGGGATTTCGGACATTGCGGGCCACGCCCGGTCACGGCGCGCCGAACCCCAGCTGGATCCCGGTCGGCAACCGGGCCGCCCGGCTGCTGGCCGAGGAGATCGGCGGGCTGCCGGGCGGGTCGTTCACCGAGGTGCTGTCCATGCCGATGACGGCGCACATCCTGGGCGGGGCGGCGATCGGCGAGTCCCCGGCCTCCGGCGTCGTCGACGCGTACCACCGGGTGTTCGGCCACCCCGGGCTGCACGTGATGGACGGCGCGGCGGTGCCCGCCAACCTCGGGGTCAACCCGTCGCTGACCATCACGGCGTTGGCCGAGCGCGCCACGTCCCTGTGGCCCAACCGGGGCGAGGCGGACCCCCGACCGCCGCTCGGCGCGCCGTACCAGCGCCTGGCGCCCATCGCGCCTCATCGGCCCGCCGTGCCGCCCTACGCCCCCGCCGCGTTGCGCGCCCCCGCCACCGGAGGGGGCTCCGGGCGGTCTCGGTAGGCTTTGCCCATGAGTACTCCGGCACCCGTCCTCGTCGTCGACTTCGGCGCCCAGTACGCCCAGCTGATCGCGCGACGGGTGCGTGAGGCCAAGGTCTATTCGGAGATCGTGCCGCACACCATGCCGGCCGCCGAGATGCTCGCGAAGAAGCCCGCGGCGATCATCCTGTCGGGTGGCCCGTCGAGCGTGTACGAGCCCGGTGCCCCGCAGGTCGACGACGGCCTGTTCGACAGCGACGTGCCCGTGTTCGGCATCTGCTACGGCTTCCAGGCCATGGCCCAGGTGCTCGGCGGCACGGTGAGCCACACCGGGCTGCGCGAGTACGGGCGTACCGACCTGACCGCCTCGCCCGAGTCGAGCGCGCTGTTCGGCGGGTTGCCGGGCGAGCAGCGGGTCTGGATGAGCCACGGCGACAGCGTCACCGCCGCCCCGGCCGGGTTCACCGTGACCGCCAGCACGTCCGGGGCGCCGGTCGCGGCGTTCGAGGACCGGGCCAGCCGCCGGGCGGGCGTGCAGTTCCACCCCGAGGTGGCGCACACCCCGTACGGGCAGGCCGTACTCGAACGGTTTTTGTATGAGGTCGCCGGGCTCGCGCCCGACTGGACCAGCGACAACATCATCGACGAGCAGGTCGCGGCGATCCGGGCCAAGGTCGGCGGCGCGCGGGTCATCTGCGGGCTGTCCGGCGGGGTCGACTCGGCGGTGGCCGCCGCCCTCGTCCACAAGGCCGTCGGTGACCAGCTGACCTGCGTGTTCGTCGACCACGGGCTGCTGCGGGCCGGCGAGGCCGAGCAGGTCGAGAAGGACTACGTCGCGGCGACCGGCATCAACCTCAAGGTCGTCGACGCGGCCGACCGGTTCCTCGGCGCGCTCGCCGGGGTCACCGACCCGGAGACCAAGCGCAAGATCATTGGCCGGGAGTTCATCCGCGTCTTCGAGCAGGCCGCGCGCGAGCTGGAGTCCGAGAGCCACGTCGAGTTCCTCGTCCAGGGCACCCTCTACCCGGACGTGGTCGAGTCCGGCGGCGGCACCGGTACGGCCAACATCAAGTCGCACCACAACGTCGGCGGCCTGCCGGACGACCTCGCGTTCACGCTGGTCGAGCCCTTGCGCACGCTGTTCAAGGACGAGGTCCGCGCCGTCGGCTCGCAGCTCGGCCTGCCCGACGCCATCGTGTGGCGCCACCCGTTCCCCGGCCCCGGCCTGGCCATCCGGATCATCGGCGAGGTCACCCGCGAGCGGCTCGACCTGCTCCGCCAGGCCGACCTGATCGCCCGCGAGGAGCTGACCGCGTCGGGGCTCGACCGCGACGTGTGGCAGTTCCCGGTCGTACTGCTCGCCGACGTCCGGTCGGTCGGGGTGCAGGGCGACGGCCGCACGTACGGCCACCCGGTGGTGCTGCGGCCGGTGTCCAGCGACGACGCGATGACGGCCGACTGGTCGCGCCTGCCCCACGACCTCATCGCAAAGATCTCCAACCGCATCACGAACGAGGTACCGGGTGTCAACCGCGTCGTCCTCGACGTGACGAGCAAGCCGCCGGGCACCATCGAGTGGGAGTAGTCACCCGCCCTTAGGCTGCCCGGGTGCCCGTCTACGTCAT
>JAEZGP010000012.1 GCA_023437285.1 Actinomycetes bacterium
TGCCCCGGCAGACCCGCCGGTCACGCGGCCTCGACCAGCGCCGTCGGAGCAGGCTGGCTGAGCGGCTTGCCGTCGCCCGCCCGCTGCTCCGGCACGACAACGGTGCCCCAGCTCAGGTCCCGTACGCCCGGCGACAGGAGCGCGAGCAGCGACGCCACGGCGATGAGTACCGCGCTGCCGAGCATGCTGGCCTGCGCGCCGACCAGGGCCACCGCCGGGCCGGCGAGGAGCATGCCGACCGGCCCGAGCATGAGCGACCCGAGCGCGTCGTACGAGCTGACCCGCGATAGCGCCGACTGCGGGATCTCCCGCTGCAACGTGGTGTCCCAGACGACGGTCAGGGTGTCCAGTGCGACGCCCGCGACGAACGCGACCAGGGCCGCCACGAGCAGCGGTGCGCCGACGCCGAGGGCCAGCGGCACAAGGGCCAGCGGGAAGGCCATGAAGACCACGAGCCGCACGGGCCGGCGGGGCCGCACGCGGATCGCGATAAGGACACCGACGAGCATGCCGACGGACTCGGCGCCGAGCACCCACGACCAGCCCTTCGGGCCGCCGAGGCGTTCGTTGGCGACCACGGGTCCGATCACCGTCCACACGGCCTGCAGCGCCATGACGACGAACGCGAACTGGGTGACGGGCACCCACAGCCACTGCCGCGACCGGAACTCGTACCAGCCCTCGCGCAGGTCGCGCAGCATCGAGCCCGGCGCGCTGGCGGACGTACTGACGCGGGGCAGCCGCAGCCCGGCGGTGAAGGCGGCCGAGGCGAGCAACAGACCCGCGTTGATCACCATGGTCCAGCCGGCGCCGAGCAGCGCCACGCAGCCGCCGGCGACCGCGAACCCGCCGATGCGCGCACCGTTCATGCCCAGCCGCAGCAGGCCGTTGGCGGTCTGCAGACGCTCGGCCGGCACCACCTCGGGCACCACGCCCGTACTGGCCGGGAAGAACATCGCCGTCGCCATGCCGGCGACCGCCGACAGGGTGATGAGCAGCCACAACGGAGCCCACCCGGTGATCAGCAGGACGGCCAGGCCGCCCCACGCGGCGGCGGCGCCGAGGTCGGCGGCCATCATGACCCGAAACCGCGGCAGCCGGTCGGCGATCACCCCGCCGAGCAGCATGAACACGACCATGCTCAGGGCCTCGGCGGCCACCACCAGCGACAGGGTCAGCGCCGTCGCGCCGGGCAGGGCGAGAACCCCGAAGGCGAGCGCCACGGGCCCGAACGCGCCGCCGAGCATGGAGCAGGTGCGAGCACCGAACAGGAGGCTGAAGCGGCGGTCACGAAGAATACTGAAGTCGTCGCGCACAGCGACGAGAGTATCGGTCCCGACTGACGCCGCGCCCCGGCAAGTTCACTTCAGCGGTCCCGCCAACGGCGCCGGCGCGGGAGCATGGTGGTATGTCTGATTCCGGCGGACGGGCCATGACCTTCACCAACCGCGCCGAGGCGGGCGACGTCCTGGCGGCCGCCCTGGCGGAGTACGCCGACCGCGACGACGTGATCGTCCTCGGCCTGGTGCGGGGCGGGGTCCCGGTGGCGGCGCGCATCGCGGCCGCGCTGAAAGCTCCGTTGGATGTTCTCGTGGTCCGCAAACTGGGCGTGCCGTGGTCGCCGGAGGTGGCGTTCGGGGCGCTCGGGCCCGGCGGCGTCCGGGTCCACAACGAGGAGGTGGAACGCCGGCTATCGCCACGCGACGTCGAGGCGGTCGTGGCGCACGAGTCGGCGGAGCTGGTCCGCCGCGAGCGGCGCTACCGGGGCGACCGCGCGCCACTCGACCTGACCGGCCGGGTCGCGCTCATCGCGGACGCCGGGCTGGCCACGGGTGCGACAGCGCGGGCCGCCGTGGCGGTGGCGCGAGGTCTGGGGGCGGTCGAGGTGGTGGTCGCGATCCCGGTCGCCGCGCCGGATTCACTGCTGCGGGTACGGGCTAGCGCCGACCGGGTCGTGTGCCCGGCGGCGCCGGCGGCGTTCATGGCGGTCAGCCAGTTCTACCGTGAGTTCCCGCAGACGAGTGACGACGAGGTGGTCGCGCTGCTGTCGTCGTCGACCTAGCCGATGGCCATGTCGACGAAGCGGGAGAAGTGCAGCTGGGCCGCGACGGTGACCGTGTCGGTGGGACCGTTTCGGTGCTTGGCGACGATGAAGTCGGCCTCGCCGGCGCGCGGGGACTCCTTGTCGTAGTAGTCGTCGCGGTGCAGCAGGATGACGACGTCCGCGTCCTGCTCGATGGAGCCGGACTCGCGCAGGTCGGACAGCTGGGGCCGCTTGTCGGTGCGTTGCTCGGGGCCGCGGTTGAGCTGGCTGACCGCGATGACCGGGCAGTCGACCTCCTTGGCCAGCAGCTTGAGGCCCCGCGACAGCTCGGCGACCTCCTGCTGGCGGCTCTCGGTGCGCTTCGGCGACGACATGAGCTGCAGGTAGTCGACCACGATGAGGCGCAGGTCGTTGCGTTGGCGCAGCCGCCGGGCCTTGGCCCGGATCTCCATGAGGTTCATGTTCGGCGTGTCGTCGACGAACAACGGCGCCTCGCTGATCTCGCCCATGCGGCGGGCCAGCTTGGTCCAGTCGTCGTCCGAGAGCTTGCCGGAGCGCAGCACGTGCAGCGGCACCTTCGCCTCGGCGGAGAGCAGCCGCATGACGATCTCGACCTTGCTCATCTCCAGGCTGAAGATGGCGCTGGTGATGTTGTGCCGGATCGACGCGGTACGCGCGAAGTCCATCGACACCGTGGACTTGCCGAGACCCGGGCGGCCCGCCACGATGATCAGCTGGCCGCCGTGCAGGCCGTTGAGCAGCCGGTCGAGGTCGGAGAAGCCGGTCGGGATGCCCGTCATCACGCCGTCGCGCGCGCCGACCGACTCGATCTCGTCGAGGGTCGGCTGCAACAGGTCGTTGAGCACGGCGAAGTCGTCGCTGACCCGCTTCTCGGTGACCTCGTAGACGGCCTGCTGCGCCAGGTCGACGATCTCGTCGACGTCGCGGCCGCCCGAGCCGGCGCCGTACCCGAGCTGCACGACCCGGGTGCCGGCCTCGACGAGGCGGCGGAGCACGGCCCGCTCGGCGACGATGCGCGCGTAGTAGGCCGCGTTGGCCGCCGTCGGCACCAGGTTCATGACGGTGTGCAGGTATGCCGCGCCGCCGACCCGGCCCAGGTTGCCCGCGTCGGCGAGCGCGGCCGCGACGGTGACCGCGTCGGCGGGCTCGCCCCGGCCGTACAGGTCGAGGATCGCGTCGAAGACGATCGCGTGCGCCGGGCGGTAGAAGTCGTTGGACTTCAGGATCTCGACGACGTCGGCGATGGCGTCCTTGGAGAGCAGCATGCCGCCGATCACGGACTGTTCGGCGGCGACGTCCTGCGGTGGGGTGCGGTCGAAGCCCGACTCGCCGGGTGCGGTCGGGCGTGGGGGTTCCGCGGCAGGCTCGCGCGTACGCGAACCCGCTGCCTGCACATCGTCGGTGACCGACACCGTGCCACCCCCACCATGCACGCGCTCGCGCGGCGTGCCCGCTCCTATGGATAGTCGCGGGGTACGACAACCCGGTACGACAACCCGCGCGGCCGCGTCACCGACGCCCTGTGATCCAGTCACGATAGAAACCAAGCCGCCCTTTTCCAAACAGCCCTGTTGATGAGCCTCGGGACAACCTGTGGATGAATCGCGGTCATCCTGTGCACAGCTCTGTGCACAGCCTGTGGATCTCGCCTGGGGACTACGGTGACAACCTGCATTCACGTGCGAAAACGTCATCCGCAGCCTGTGGATAAAAGAAAGTTGGCCGCGTTGGGCGTGGCGGTCCGCTTGGGGTCGTCCGAGCCGGCCCAGGCCCGCAAGTCTGGCCAAATCGGCCGCGACAGGTCACACTTCGGCCGTGGAAACTGGGCAGTGGGGGGCCGGCAGTTGGGCCGAGGACGGTCGCGTCCCGGACCCGGCGCCCAACGCGTACCCGCCCTATCCCGCCAGCGGGTACCCGCCGCAGCCGGCCGCCCGGCCCGAGCCGCCCTACGCTCCCGACCCGCGCGCGCCGGTCAGCCCGTTCCCCGAGCCGCAGGCGGGCGACCCGCGTACGGCCAACCCGCGCGGCGTCGGTCCGTACCCGGCCAACGCGTACCCGTACCCCGCCGACCGGTATCCCGGCGACTCGTCCGGCGCGCCGGCCTACCCGGGCGTGCCGGAGCCCCGAAGCGGATCATGGCTCAACTCCTATCCGGGCGACCGGTCGGGCGCCTGGTCGACGGACAGCGGCGCGGGCCGGGTCGGCCCCGAGCACAGTGGATCGTGGCGCTCCGGGGCGTACCCGGGGGATGTTGACGATCTGAGCCTAGCCGAGCCGGAGCCGCCGGCCGGCCGCGGACGGTGGGCCAGGACC
>JAEZGP010000021.1 GCA_023437285.1 Actinomycetes bacterium
GTACGGGTCCGCACCGAGCAGCTCGCACAGGTCCATGAACTCGTGCGTGCCGAACGCGTTGTCCTCCACCACATCGCCCCAGTGCGAGTTGACCATCCGCGGGCGGTTCTCGCGCGGGCCGATGCCGTCACGCCAGTGGTAGTCGTCGGCGAAGCAGCCGCCCGGCCAGCGCAGGTTCGGGATCGAGATCGCCCGCAACGCCTCGACCACGTCCGAGCGGATGCCCCGCACGTTCGCGATCGGCGAGTCCTCACCCACCCAGAACCCGCCGTAGATGCAGCGCCCCAGGTGCTCGGCGAAGTGCCCGTACACATGCCGGCTGATCGTGGCGCCGGGCAGGTCGAGGTCGATCACTGCGGTCGTGGTCGTCGTCATGGTCTTGCCCTCAGTTGGGGTGTTCCGTCATTGCAGGCCGCAGTGAGGAGCTCGCGGCAGCCAGACGCGCATCGGGCCGGGGGCGCGGTTGCCCCAGTTCGAGAACGGGATCGCTGTCACCGTGTGCTCGTCGCCGAACTCGGTGGCGGTGTCCGGGCCGTAGAGGCCGCCCGCGGCGTTGATCACGCGGCACCTCAGGACGAGCGTGTCGCGCTCGCCAACGGTGATCGGCGCGGGCAGGACCGCGAGGTCGTCGACGTCCAACGGTGCATCCAGGTCCGCCTGTTCGACGCAGTAGACAACCGGTCCCCGTTCGACCGCCACCGCCGCGCGCAGCGCGTCGACGCGGTGATGGGCGGCGGTCAACCGCGGCGTCAGGTCGAGGTCGAGTACGTAGCGGACGCCCGGCTCCAGCGGCACCCGGGCGTACCCGTCGCCATCGCGCTCGCGGGGGCCGCGAGGGCCGACCACCGTGGAGCGCGGCGACCATCCGGGGATGCGCACGGACAGCTCGGCGCCGGGAACGATGTCGCCCTCGACGCGGATCTCGACCCGCCCGTCGGCGGGGTACCCCGTGACCACCCGCACCGTGCCCGTCCCGAGCTCGGCGGGCAGGTCGATCTCCGCATCGGCGAGCTGGTGGAGCCAGAGCGCGCCATCGGTGACGGTGGCGACGTAGGCGCTCAGTGCGGCGACGGTACGGGCGATGTTCGGCGGGCAGCAGGCGCACACGTACCAGGACGCCCGCTCGCGGGGCGCGTTCTCCGCCGACTGGTGGTCGCGCCGCAGCTGCAGCGGGTTGGCGTAGAAGAACCGGGTGCCGGTCGCGTCCACGGCGGCCGCGAGCGCGTTGTGCACTTCCCGCTCGATGGTCTCCGCGTAGCGGGCGGCGCCGGCGCGGCCGTCGGCCAGCAGCATCCGCCAGGTCCACAGCAGGTCGGCCACGGTGGCGCAGGTCTCGGCGTAGGCGCGCTCGGACGGCAGCTCGTAGTCGTCGCCGAAGGCCTCGTCGCGGTGGCGGGACCCGAACGCGCCGGAGAGGTACATCTTGCGGTCGTGCGCGCTGCCCCACTGGGCGTCCATGGCCCGCAGCAGGGAGTCGTCGCCGGTCTCGAGGAACACGTCGGTCACGCCGGCGTTCAGGTACAGCTGCCGGACGGCGTGTCCGACCGCGGCCGTCGACTCGCGCACCGGGCGGTGGTCCTGGAAGTAGTGCGCGCCGAGCGACCCGGCGGGCAGCAGGCCGTGGCCGCGCAGGTCGATCATCCTGGCTGCGAGGTCCAGGTACGCGCGCTCCCCCGTCAGCCGGTACAGCTCCACCAGCGCCGTCTCGATCTCGGGGTGTCCGCAGATCCCGTCCTCGCCCCCGGGACCGAACCGCGCGACGAGCAGGTCGGCGAGACGGCGGGCGACGTCGAGCAGGTCGGTGCGTCCGTCGGCGCGCGCCAGTGCGACGGCCGCCTGGATGAGGTGCCCGGCGACGTACATCTCGTGGGTCCACTCGAGCGCCGCGAACTTCTTCTCCGGTGCGACGCCTTGGATCCACGTGTCCACGTACCCGCAGGGCTCCTGCACGCGCGCCACCAGGGCGATGACGTCGTCGAGCCATGAGTCGAACGCGCGCGTGCGGGTACGGGCGATCTCCCATGCGACCGCCTCGATCACTTTGTAGAGGTCGGAGTCGGCGAACACGAGGCCGCGAAACGCCGCGTCCGACTCCCCGAGGAGCCGGCGGAAGTTGTCGAGGACACCGGAGACCTCCAGCTGCTCGACGCAGTGCGGGATGGTGGCCGCACCGTTGCGCTGCTGCCAGGCCGCCAGCGGACCACCGACAAGGCGTACGGACGGGATGGGCAGCGGCCGGTGCCGCGTGGCGGCGATCGGGGATGCGGGGACGGCGCGCACGGCGGTAGTACGCGCTGGGGCGCTCACGGCATGGTCTCCTTCGACCGAAACGGGCTGGAGGGGCGCGGCCTTGCGCACGCGAGTGCACGGCCCTACGCGCCGCCCCGGGTGGAGCCGCGCACCACGAGACGCACGGGAGCGACGACGTGCTCGGCCGGGCCGGTCCAGCCCGCCATCTGCCGGCTCAGCAGACGCACCGCGGTCTCGGCGACACCTTCGTGGTTCGCGTCGACGGAGGTGAGGCCGGGCGGGATGAAGCTCGCCATGTCGAGGTTGTCGAACCCGGCGAGCTGGACGTCGACGGGCACGCGTAGCCCGCTCTGCGCCAGGGCCGCGATGGCGCCGAGCGCGATGACGTCGGTGACGGCGAAGACGCCGTCGAAGGGCAAGCCGGACGCGATGACGTGGAGCAGGGCATCGCGAGCCGCCGCCGGCGTGTAGGTGGAGATGGGCACCACATAGCGTGCGTCGACGTCGAGGTCGGCATCGCGCAGTGCCCGCTCCCAGCCGATGCGGCGGTCCGACGTCATCATGTGCGCGGTGTCGAGCGTGCAGCCCAGCGCGAGGATGCGCCGCGCGCCGTGCTCGATCATGTGCGCCGTCGCGAGCCGGGCGCCCTCTTCGTTGGCCAGCCGCACGTGGTTGAAGCGGTCGGGCACGTCACGCTCGCCGAGCAGCACGATCGGCTTGGGGGTACGTACGCGGTCCAGCTGGTCGCGGTCGAGGCCGGCGACGGACAGCAGGACACCGTCGTAGAGCTGGAGTCGCGCGAAGCTCAGCGCCGCCATCTCATGCTCCGGGCTGCCGCTCGTGCGCTCAAGGACGAGGTGCCGCCCCTCGGCCTCGATCAGCGGTGCGATCTTGTCGGCGACCTCACCGAAGTAGTCGTGGAAGCTGGGCACGATGAAGGCGACGGTGTCGGTCCGTCCCGCGCGCAGGTGTCGCGCGGTCAGGTTGACCTCGTACCCCAGAGCCTCGACGGCGGCCATGACACGGGCACGCGTCGGTTCGCCGACCGGGAGGCGTTCGTTGAGGACGTTCGACACGGTCATGACCGAGACGCCCGCCTCCCGGGCGACGTCCGCCATCCTCACCATGCATCCTCCTTCTCGCGACGTCCTGCCGCCCGGCAACCTCTGACGAGACGCTCGCCCGCCGGCCACACCGCGGGGCGCCGTCATATTATCGATAAAATGTGTCCTGGCAAGTGCGTCTATCGAGCTGACGGGCCGAACTGCCGGTAGTTGACGAGTTCGCCGATGATTGCCGGCCGCCACGGCCGCACGCGGCGGCGTCACGTCGCCCGGGTCGCCCAACGTCGGGGCCGGCAGGGCCCCGGACCAGAGGTTGGGTCGAGAGGTCCCGTGCCCGGGCGGACGTGAACGGCGGCGTCCGGGCACCGTTGCCACCAGGCGGGAGTCGACGAACCCGGCGGCGGGAGCCTCGTTCGGGAGCCTGGGGTGTATGAGGCTTTGTCCGCATTGATCGAAACATCGAAACCTGGTACGTGCACAGGGCTTGACGGCAGTCAATCCCATCTCTACTTTATCGCTAAAATCACAACGGGATCACGACGGGATGAGGACGTGAGTCTGATCTCACGTCGGCAACGCACAGCTCCCGGCCACCACCGACCGGACAGGTTCCTTAAAGGAGAGATATGAAGCGTCACCTCAGACTCGGCGTCCTGCGCCGGACCGGGCGGCCGCTCACCGCTGCCGTCGCGGCCGCGGCACTCATCGCCATGGCCGCCTGCTCGTCGGACAGCGGCGACTCGGACGACTCGGCCCTCACCGACTCCGCGGCCATGACGAACTACGCGGCGGACACGACGTTCAAGGCGTCCGAGCCGGTGAAATTCTCGATGCTCTGGACCGACTGGCCGGAGAGCCCGGTCAAGCCGTCGTGGCAGATCTTCGAAGAGATCAAGAAGCGCACCAACGTCTCGCTGGAGCTGACGAACATCCCGTTCAGCGACGCGAAGCAGAAGCAGAGCCTGCTCATCAGCTCGGGCGACGCGCCGCAGATCATCCCACTGGTCTACACCGGTGACGAGCAGCAGTTCGCGGCCACCGAAGCCGTCCTGCCGATGAGCGACTACGTGAAGTACATGCCCAACTTCCAGAAGTACGTGCAGCAGTGGGACCTGCAGAAGATGATCGACAACCTCCGCCAGGCGGACGGGAAGTACTACATGGTTCCCGGCCTGCAGGAGGTCTCGGTCCCGACCTTCACGCTCGTCATCCGCAAGGACGTCTTCGAAGAGGTGGGCGCGGGCGTGCCGCAGACCTGGGACGAGGTGCGCGCGGCCCTGGTGAAGATCAAGGCGAAGTACCCGAAGTCCAAGCCGCTCGCAGACGGCTTCGAGGGTGCGTCGATGCTCAACTACGCGGCTCACGGGTTCGGCACCGTCGCCGGTTGGGGCTTCGGCAACGGCACCCAGTTCGACGAGGCGAGCGGCAAGTTCATCTACGCCGCCACGTCGCCCGGCTACAAGGCCATGGTCGAGTACTTCCGCGGCCTGGCCGCTGACGGCCTGCTCGACACCGAGTCGTTCACGAAGAAGAACGACGGTTCCGGCACCGTGACCGACAAGTTCGCCCAGGGCGAGGTGTTCGCCGCGTCCGGCTCCAACGGCACCGTCAACGACTTCTCCACCGCGCTCGACGCGGCCGGGCAGAAGGGCAAGTACGAGGTCGTCGAGATCGCCCCGCCGGGCGGTCCCGCTGGCCAGATCGTCGAGCCGCGCAACTTCTGGAACGGCTTCATGCTCACGGCCAAGGCCAAGAACGACCCGCACTTCCTGTCGATGCTGCAGTTCCTGGACTGGCTGTACTACAGCTCCGAGGCCCGTGACATGCTGCGCTGGGGCGTGGAGGGCCAGACGTACACGAAGTCGGGCGACAAGTACACGCTCAAGCCCGAGTACTCGCTGAAGTCCTTCAACATCAACCCCGACGGCAAGACGGACATCGAAAAGGACCTCGGCTGGTCCAACAACGTCCTGGCCGGCTCGACCGAGTCGCGCGCGCTCAAGGTGAGCTACAACCCGCCCGCGTACGTCGACTACATCAACTCCGTCCTGTCGACGCGCAAGCCGCGCGCCCCCTTCCCGCCCGCTCCGCTCAACGCTGAAGAGCTCGAGCAGGCATCGCTGCTGGCGACGCCCCTCAAGGACACGGTGGACACCAACACGCTGAAGTTCATCCTCGGCGAGCGCCCCATGAGCGAGTGGGACGCCTACGTCAGCGAGCTCCAGAGCAAGAACCTCCAGGGCTACCTCGACCTGATCAACGGTGCCTACGAGCGGTTCAAGAAGAACAACGGCTGAGGCATCGACCTCGTCGGGGGGGGGGGGGGGGGGGGGCCCCCCCCCCCCCCC